>MPMQ01000022.1 GCA_002238585.1 Kistimonas sp. bin40
ACACTCAAGCTCACCTCCCTTCTGAACAACAAGCCATTGGCAGCGATTCCTGTCAAGTGGCAACTGATGGGCGACCAGCCCCCCAATATGGCGGTTTTCCTTCACAAAATTACTGATGACGAGGGTAGTAACTGGGATGCTGAAGACCAGAAGGTCTATTCCTGGACGCCAACAAACGGACAAATTGAATTGCCCGTCTCGGCCAGGCAGCTCTACAAAGTGGTGGATCCTCGACCCAGGAACAGGGCCGGGACTGGTGAATCGCTGTCGTGGCGGTCTTTCACCCCGGCCGCAGGCGAGGCCACTGTCGAGGCTGATATTCAAGGGCAACGAAAGCAGATCAAGGTGCCCTTTGTCGACAGCCTGTGGCTACAGATGGAATATCGTCACTTTGGGGAGGTCACCAGCCCCTCTAGTGCCCAAGGCTATGTCGTTACATATGCTTACATGCGGCCCGGGAAGCCCGAGAGCAAGGAGCCCGTAGCTTCCCGCCCGTTCGTATTCGCGTTTTTAGACGACAGCACTGAATTAGAGGAGCTCCGCTTTTCTGTCCAACCTACTGAATCTGTCCAACCTGCTCCAGCTGCTATATCTCATGACGTCACGCTTCCCCGGGATACAAATATACCTGGCCGCCCATACTTTCGGTGCATGGATAGTCAAACCTGTACGGCTATGCATGGGGCTCTGGGAAATAATTATAAAGGGCCAGTTTGTTTCAGGTATCTGGCTTCTCCCACTGCGGCCTCTGTGAAGTTTCTGCCAGACGACTCGTGCGATTCTTCCGTCTGCATTCCACTCACACCTGCCCAGCCAGCCTCCAATGATGGGCAGACTGAGGACGGCATCTTCTGCGTCCCTCAATGGAACCTGAAACTGTGACTTCAAATAGACAAAAACACGCCAAAGCTCAGGCACAACAAGGCCTGAGAGCTAAAATACATCCTTCTCAGGATTTCACCTGCCGGGTGCGTTTTGGTGGAATTGAAAATTGAACAGTCTGATACCGAATTCTATACCCAAACCGCAGGCCTGTTTCATTGGTCAGGCTATCAATCAAGCAACAACTATCCTGACACAGCGGGCGCTCGGGATAACCTTGCCACGGCATTCCCGACATTGAACTCATTCGTACCTGCGTCGGCCTACTGGCGATGGGGAAAAGTGATTTTGAGGCCGTGGAAAACGTCAGGAACTATGACTGGTTCCAACACGGTATGGGTATCCGGCAAAGGCTCTGATCCAGCCGCTCACGGCAAAGACTTGATGAAGATGCCATCGCCATCAATCCCCTGATGGAACACCTCTCTGGCAGCGGTTGTTATTAATCTGGAGGCTCTCGTCACATCCCTGTCATTGCGGTTGGGCAAGCACCGACATGTTGCCCTGGCTATCGATGTGTTTCCCATGGACAACAGCGGCATCAGGACGGTGAGGCCTACACCTACAAAGCTTATGAACCTACAAAGGTTATGACGGTTATGCGCCGATTGCCGCTTACCTGGGGCAGGAAGGCTGAAGTTTGGGGTGTGAACTGCGTATCGGCTCCCAACACTCCCAGAAAGAGTTTACACCGTTTCCTGGCAAGGTGGTCCGCAGGGCCAGGCGGATCACCCGCGACCCCATCCTGCTCAGGCGTGACAGTGGCCATGATGCCAAAGCCAGCCGCCGTGAAGTCGCCCGCCACGACAACACGACAACGTGGAGGACATCATTAAACTCCATCCCTGCGGCACCTGTACGACAGAGCGTTGGTTACCGCTGCTTGAAGAAAACAGCGAGGAGCCAATTTTTTGTACAGCTGAACCCCCTGGTATCATCAGGATTTTTTTATTCAGCGGGAACCGCTGTGGGGGATGTTCTTGAGATTTACAAACTGCCCCATGACTCAAAAGTACCTCTCGAGTGCATGGATGAAACCAGTAAGCAGCAGGTAAGAGAAGTTCCCAGTCCAATTCAAATGAGCTCCGGACAGTGTCAGCGTTACGGTAATGAGTATGAACGTAATGATGTCAGTGCCCTGTTTATGTTATTTGTCCCCTTGAGGGGGTGGCGGCATGTAGACAGACCCCGTTCCTGCAGTGGTATAGCAGAGGCCAAGTCCTTTGATACCGCGAGACGACAGGCGGCTCCCACTATCAGGAAAAGCAAAAAAGCGGGCATGCTGCCAGGTTCGCTTTGGCGCTGTCAGCTGCTGACCTTTATCTTTGACCTGGAAACCAGACCACTGTGATCTTCACCTTCACATGTTGTGCCGCGTTTGTGCCCGCACAGGGGCTGCTGGCCGGGCTCTGGCGGGTCCTGCTCCTCCAGGCGGCGTGCCACGCCTATGGCCAGCACATAGAGGCCGCGTACCAGGTAAAACAAGGGGAACTTCTTGTTATGGGCTCCCAGATTTTCACCCTCTGCTTCGGTGTAGTGATCGCCGTAGCGGATCTCCTGCCAGGGATGGCCCGGGTAGAGCTCGGTTGAGGGTCGGCCGGTTTGGTTCAGGTGTTGAGAAAAACATTCGCCTTCTTCTTGTTGCAGGGCGCTCCAATAGATGATTTCCCGGGCGGTCAGCCGTAGCCACGCGGGATACGCCTCTGCCAATCCCGCGCCCGCCGCCGTAAACAGATCCTTGAGCCGGGTACCTTTACCCAACAAGCCATGCACAAAAGCGTCACAGCCTTGCTCAATAAACTGTGCCAGAGCAGTCACCGCCTCTGGTTCCTGGTAGTGGTAATCGGGGTCTGTGGCGCGATGCTGGCGCATGTAGTGCAGCAGGCTGGCCAGAATGTTCTGGGCTATGGCGTTCACGAACGAAGCCTTTTGCCCATAGTCGGGCAGGGTCACTTCGGCTTCGCCTGACTCAAGATAGGTAGTGATGAACGGGTAGAGCTCCAGATCACCCAGATCACGCAGCCCGGACAAGCCCCAGTCAGAGTGCTGTGTTGCCCGGGTATTCCAGTGATGCAGTTTGCCAGGATAGCCATCACCGGGCTTGAAAAAAGCTGCCAGCAGCAACTCAGGGCGCGATTCACCGTCATCAAGGAATTGGTGGTACAGACAGGTGGTGGAAGTGTGTACAGCTCCCAGACTGCTCCAGACGCCCAGGTCATGCAGCGCGCGCAGCAACCCCTGTTGTGACCTTTCGCATCCATTGCGTACATCCGGTTGCCAGGCTAGCGTGTCGTAACTGTCGTCTTTGGTGGTGAAACAAAACGCCAGGGCGTGAGCCTTGCCACCGTAGTTGTAGACTGCCGGCGCATCCGGGAAGTCCTGTTCCCTCACTGGCAAATCATCGAGTGCTACCAGGAACATGCCTTCGGGGTTGGGGATTTCACTGTGCCACTTGCATTTGGGGTGGGCGCGGGCGAAATCTTGTGCCGCTTGTTCCGCCGTGAAAGTTCGCAGCGACTCCCCCTGACGGTGCAACTTCATATGGACACAAACGCCATTGGCGGTGCTTGCCAGGGTGCGGCCGCCGCGCAGTCCCCAGGCACTGCTGCCGGGCAGCGGTGCCCAGTGCCTCAGGCTGCCGTGTGTCAGCTGCTGGAGCAGGTCCTGGAAATGATGATCCATCCGTTCCCGTAATTCGAATCCTTCACCCTGGCGAGGCAGGCGAAGGCCCCGGGTAGCCATCAGCTGCAGACGCGCCTGTTGCGGCAAAAACGCGGCCCGGCGGCTACAGTGTTCTTCCTGCACCGGATCGAGAAGGGCTTCAGGAGCCAGACAAAAAGCTGGGGCTTTCAGCATGCTTGCCAGTCCTGCGGCGCCGCCCTGGGCCACAATCGCCTCCCTGCAGCCGTGCGGAAGGTCTTCGAGCTGCTGATCCAGGGGTTTGAGAAACAGCGCCCACAGTTGTTCGTCTGTAAGTGCACTTGATGCGTCGCAAAAGGCAAGGCCGCCTGGGTAGCCAGGCTCGCAAGATGAACCCTCGAGTATGTGCTCTGCCAGTGGAAGGTACACATCAGGCTGCTCACGGCCGTGTTGCCATTGAGGGTTCTCTCGCAGAATTGGCCAGGGGATGGGAGTCGGGGCTGTCGGAAAGCGACTGATGTATTCATTGCACAGAGCCGGGGTTCTTTCTTTGCTCAACAGGCAGTGGAGCCACTCTGGTTGCTTTTTCAGTGGTTCCCACAGGTCCCATTGGTCAAGGAATGCGGATGACAGCCCACAGGCGGTGTGGGGCAGTGCCGCCAGGAGACGCTCACGGGTGTGCAGTCTTGGGGGGATAGCCTCTATGCCCGGAGGCTGGCTGTGCCTCAGCGCCTGATCAACATGCACTGGAGTGATGCTGCTGCGATGCATGTGTTCCAGAGCCTTGCCGGACTGCTGCAAGGCCAGATCACAGAGTGCGCTGTACTGCTCAGCATCTGTGTTTTCAAACTGGGGAAGTGTTTTGTAATCCGTCTGGATCGCCAGACAACGTAGCGCGAAAGTGAGTTCGTCCGCCCTGTAGCAGCAAGCCCATGAGGCATTGCGTTTTATGGCTTGCTCCATGTTTTCGAAATGAGCCGCCAGCTGGGGATCCCTTTGCGCAATATACGACAGCAAGCGAGGGCGCTTCCACAGGGGGAGCTTGTTCAGTAACGGCGTCAGTTCTTGTTCTGTTTTTATCCATGTGGGCAGATAGTGGAAAAGACGGGGACGGTGGTGGACGACCAGCTCTGCTATGGCTGGCAGGTGTACCAGAGGCACCAGTCGTGTGTGTGGCAGGTTCTTCACCAGTCGTGAGGCCAGCCGCGTTTCTGCGGAACACAGATAATTTTCCAGTTCCTTGTCGCCGAGCTCAAGCCAGCTGGAAAAAGACTCGAAGTTCAGATTGTGACGCACCATGTGATCAAGAAGAATACAGTCGGTGACTTTGTTACCACCATAGACGACGTCCAGCATACGCTGGTTGAGGTGTTCTATTTCCTGATGACGTTGGACCAGCGTCTGATGGCCGGACGCAGTCTGGACCATCCCGGCAGGCTCCGACTCTGATGCCGACGCAGGTGGTGGCAAGCTGTCCATCAGTTCGACAGAGCGGTCTGCAAGTGCTGTGGCATTCACGGATGCAAACTGCTGCGGCCGTTGCTGCTGCGGCACAGCAGGGCCTCGTATCTCTTGTATTGATGGAAGAGCTGGTTGCATTCGGATGTTCAAGGTGGGAGAAAAAAGGCGGTCCACAATACTGCGTGCTCCATGGTGTTTTCAGGTGGCCCCTTTGTTCTTGGGCCAGGGCAGCGAGTCACTTTTGTCTTTGACGTCAATCGCTGCCAAAAGTTCACGACAATTTTATGTGGTGATCTGCTTGAAGTGGCCGAAGGGGGAAGCCTGGGTTTTGCCTGCTACGTCTCCATGGGCTGGGGTTATTGCAGCTCGCCCAGTTGGTGTGCCACGCCGGTGGCCATCAGGTAGAGCCCACGCACCAGGTAGAACAGGACCAGCTTGCCGTTTCTGGTCCCCAGGTTCTCGCCTTCGGCTTCGAGGTAGTTACCATGCGGCCCATGACCATAACTGACGCTTTGCCAGGGGTGGCCAGGGTAGAGTTCGGCGCAGGGCCGTCCGTCCCGGTTCAGGTGTACACAGAAGCAGTCGCTGTTTTTTGCTTGTTCTTGTCTGGCACTCCAGTAGATGATCTCCTGGGCGGTCAGGCGTAACCATTCGGGATAGATATCCTCGACACCCTTGCCTGCGGCTGCAAAGAAATCCTTGAGCTGGACACCCTTGCCCAGCAGACCATCGAGGAAGGCGTTACAGCCCTGCTCAATGAACTGCGCCAGCCTCGTCACCGACTGTCGGTTCCTGTAGTGGTAATCGGGGTCTGTATCGCGATGCAGGCGCATGTAATGCAACAGGCTGGCCAGGATGTTCTGGGCCATGGCGTTGACGAACGATGCCCGTTGACCGTAATCGGGCAGGGTCCATTCGGCGTCGACCGCTTCCAGGTAGGTGGTGATGAACGGATAGAACTCCAGATCACCCAGATCGCGCAGTCCGGACTTGCCCCAGTCCGACTGCTGTGTGGCTTTGGTGTTCCACAGATGCAGACTGCCGGGATAGTCGCCATCGGGTCTGAAAAAAGCTGTCAACAGCAATGCAGGACGCGAGTAGCCTTCATCCAGAAAGTGGTGATACAGGCGGATAGTGGACGTGTGCACAGCCCCCAGACTGCTCCAGACACCAAGGTCATGGAGGGCATGCAGCAACCCCTGTCCGGACTGTCTGGAGTCTCCCGATGCGTCTGGCTGCCAGGCCAGGGTGTCGTAGCTGTCGTCTTTGGTGGTGAAGCGGAATGCCAGGCCGTAATCACGGCCATTGTCGTTGTAAATTTCCAGCGGATCCGGAAACATGTCGTGCGCCACAGGCAGCTTGTCGAGCGGCACCAGATACATGCCCCCGGGCACGGGAATTTCACTGCGCCATTTGAGTTCTGAGTGCGCGCCAGCAAAACCCTGTACCGCTTGTTCCGCTGCAAAAGTGTGCAGTGGCTCGCCCCGACGCTGCAGTTTCATGTGGATATGGACTTCTTGTTCCGCGTGCATCAGGGTGCGGCCACCACGCAGCTGCCAGGCCGCGCTGGTACCGGGCTCCGGCTGCCAGAGCGGCAGGCTGCCGTTTGTCAGCTGTTGTTGTATATCCAGGAAACGGTGATCCATCTGGTTGATCAATTCCTGCCTTTCCAGCGGGCGGGGTAGCCGAAAGGGCCGGGTACGCATCAACTGGGTGCGCGCCTGGTGCGGCAGCGAGAGGGCCCGACGGCTACAGTGCGCTTCCTGCACGGGATCAATAAGGGTGCCAGGATCCAGACGCCAAGACGGAGCTTGTAGAATGCTGCCCAATCCACTGATGTCACCTGTTGTCAGAAGTGCCTTCTTGACGTCCTCGGGCAGATCTGTGATCTGCTCGTCCAGAGGCGCCAGTAACCAGGCCCAGACGCTCTCGTCTGTTGTTGAACCAGAGGCTGTTGAACCAAAGGAGGCCGAGCAGGCATCGCCGTCATTGTTGACCGGGTCATAATATTGAGACAGCAGAATCTGATGCGGTATTGAGAGGTATACGTCAGGCTGCTGACTGGCGACCAGCCATTGTGGGTGCTCTTTCCCCAGCTGCTCGGGAATGCTGTCCCGGTCACCCGGAAAACGACTGAGATATTCACTGTAAATCTCCGGGGTCCTGTCGTGAGATTCCAGAAGATGAATCCAGGCATCTTGTGTTTTCAGTGTCTCCCACAGGTCCCACCTGTCAAAAAAACTGCACGGCAACGCCTGCTTTGTGTGTGGCAGAGCTGCCTTGAGACGTTCTCTTGTGTGCATGCTCTCGGGGATAGCCTGTATTCCCGGACCGATCCGGTGCTTGAGTGCCTGCTCCACATGCGCTTCGGTTTTGCGTTCCTTGCATATCCATGCCAGCGCCTCGCCGGACTGCTGCAGCGCCAGGTCGCACAGTGCACTGTATTCCTCATCATCCACAGTATGCATACCTGCAAAGGTGCCAATGGTTCTGTAATCTGCCTTGATCGCCAGACACCGTAGCTCGAAGGTCAGCTCGTTTGCTCTTCTGGCACAAGTCCATGAGGCATTGCGCCTGATAGCCTGTTCAATCGTTTCCAGACGGATAGCCAACTGGGGGGCGACTTGCGCCATCTGGTCCAGCATCCGATGACGCTGTTGTTTGGGTAAGGTCTTCAGCAGCGGTGTCAGCACCTGTTCTGTCTTCATGCATTCAGGCAGACAGGAAAAAGGATCGGGATGGTAGCGGATGACCCGTTTGGCGATGGCGGGCACGGCTGCCAGATGCTTGAGCCGTTCTTTCGGCAGGCTTTTCACCAGCCTGCTGGCCAGCTGGTCTCCGACAGAACACAGATGATGCTCCAGCTCCTGATCACTGAGCTCAAGCCAGGAGGGATCAGCCGCAAAATCCAGATGCCGGCATGCCATGTGATCCAGAAGCTCACAGTCTCTGACCCTGTCTTTGCCGTAGACGACCTTCAGCATATCCTTGTCAAGCTGTTTCATTTTCCGGTGACGCCAAGCCAGCGTCTGATTCACAGGGTCGTGCAGCACTCTTCCAGTGTCTTGTGATTCTGATACCAGCGGCGGGGATACATTCATCGGCGTGACAGAGCTCTGCTGAAAAGCTGTTGCACCAGTGGGGGAAGGCTGTTGCTGAGTTTTCTGCAGGGCTATTGTTTTCTGCTGCACTATTGTAGGGGGCGGCTTGCGCTCCGGGAATGGCCGGGTGGGAGGCTGTGTCCATGAACTCGAGAGAGAAGAAGAGGCGGAAGCTGGCGTGTGCATAATGGCGCGTCCTATGTCGTGTTTCGCGGTCGTGTTTTGCGTTGCATCCATTGGTCCTGGATAGCAGACCACCACGACCTTCGACTTCCTCTCGTGTCGCAAGTTCCCTGTCTTTTGTTTGTGTTGTCCGCCCGCTGTTTGCGACGCAGTCGCGTCCCGCCCGGGTATCAGGTCTCCTTGGGCTCGGCTTGTTGCGGCCCACCCAGCCGGTTGGCCAGGCCGATGGCCATCACATAAAGGCCGCGTACCAGGTAGAACAAGGGCATTTTGCCGCGATCGGTACCCAGGCTTTCGCCCACAGCTTCGGTGTAGTCATGGTCCTCCCCATAACGGAAGCCTTGCGCCGGATGCCCAGGGTAGAGTTCAGGGGAGGGGCGACCATATTTATTCAGGTGTACCGAGAAACTGTCACTGTTTATTGGCTGGCCATTTTCCTCTTGTTTGGCACTCCAGTAGATAATTTCCCTGGCGGTCAGGTGGAGCCATTCGCAAACGGCCTTTTCGTCGAGCCCCTTGCAAGTCTCTGCAAACAGCTCCTTGAGCTGGGTGCCGTCATCCAGCAGGCCGTCGAGCAGGGTGTTACAGCCTTCCTCAATGAACTTCGCCAGTTCAGCGACCGACGTTTTGTCTTTATAGTGCCAGCTTGGGTCTTCGGCGCGGTGCAGTCGCATGTAGTGCAGCAGCCCGCCGAAAATGTTCTGGGCTATGGCGTTGGCGAAAGAAGCCCGCTGTCCGTAATCGGGTGCAGTCAAGTGAGCATCCAGTGATGTGATATAGGTCTCGATGAAGGGGTAGAGCTCCAGGTCACCTATGTCGCGCAGCCCGGACTGGCCCCAGTCTGATTGATCCGTGGCGACGCTGTTCCACAGATGCAGGGTGCCAGGGTAGCCCGCATGGGCACCGTAGGCGTCAGTCTGGAAAAAAGCGTTCAACAGCAATTCAGGGCGGCGTCTGCATGCATCATCATAGAAGTGGTGGTACAGGCGGATAGTGGAAGTGTGCATAGCCCCCATGCTGCTCCAGATTCCCAGGTCATGTAGTGCATTGAGCAGTCCCTGGTGGGACTGCTGGAATCCCCCCTGTTCATCCGGCTGCCAGGCCAGGGTGTCATAGTTGTCACCCTGGGTGGTGAAACGGAACGCCAGGGCATACCGCTCGCCGTTCTGCTCGTGGATTTTCAGCTTGTCCGGGAAATCCTCAGGCTTGAGCGGAAGATTCTTGAGTGGCACCAGGTACATGCCCCCTGGTTTGGGAATTTCGCTGTGCCAGCCCAGTTCCGGGTGGTTGCGAGCAAAGCTTTGTGCCGCCTGTTCTGCTGTAAAGGTGCTCAGTGGCTCACCCTCGCGCTGAAACTTCATGTGAACGCAGCCTTGTTTTTCTGTATGCACCAGGGTACGGCCACCGCGTCGTTTCCAGGCAGCAAAGGTCCTGGGCTCAGGCAGCCAGAGCGGAAGGCTGTTGTCGTTGAGCTGCTGCTGCAGGTCCAGAAAGTCCCTGTCCATCTGTGCGCGTAATTCCTGCCCCTCTTGCGCGTGGGACAGTTGGAAGGGTTTTGCACTCATCAGCTGGACGCGCGCCTGGTCCGGCACCACACCGCTTCTGCGGCTACAGTGCCCTTCCTGTGCCGGGTCGAGAAGGGCGGCAGGATCCAGGTACAGAGGCGGGACTTGCAGCGTCTTTCCCAGCCCCCCGGTGCCGCCGTTATCCAGTATTGCCTTTCTGCAGTGTTCAGGCAGCTGTTCACCCTGCTCTTGCCAGGGGGCCAGTACCTGAGCCCAGGGTTGTTCGTCCATGACAGAGTCTGGGGCCAGGGATCCAGTGCCATCTTCGGTGCCCGGGCCATAGCATGCAGACAGCCGCTCGTGCTGGCTCAGTGGAAGATATGCACAAGGCTGCTTGCCGGTATTGACACTGGCACTGGCGGTCCGCCATTCAGGGTAGCCTGCCAGGATGTTGTCGGGGATGGGGGCAAGATCACCCGGACAGTGACTGAGATACGCGCTGCACAGTTGAGGTGTTCTTTCACTTTCCGGCAGGCGGTGCAGCCACATGGGCTGCGTTTTCAGCAATTCCCACAGGTCATGGGTATCAAGCAAATTGCACGACAATTGACATGTTGAGTTTGGAAGCGCCTTGCTGAGACGCTCTTTTGTGTGCAGATGTTCGGGGATGGTTTCTATACCCGGGGGGTACCTGTGTTTCAATGCGAGGTCGACGCGCGTCCCGGTTTGGTGGCTGGGACGTATCCACTTCAGTGCCCTGCCGGAGGCCTCCAGTGCCAGGTCGCAGAGTTTGCTGTACTCCGGATCCGCTACGTCTTTGAACAAGGCAATGATCTCGTCGCGCGGGCGACCGTCGTCATACTGTCTGAGAGCCTGGCAACGTAACTCGAAGGTGAGCTCGTCTGCTCTCCTGTAGCAAGCCGAGTTGACGCATCTGTTGATGGCTTCTTCCATGGTTTCCAGACGGGCAGCCAGCTCGGGAGACATGTCTGCAATAAAGTACATAAGCTCATGACGTTTATTTTGAGGCATCTTGTTCAGCAAGGGTGCCAGTTCCTGCTCTGTTTTCATATGTTCTGGCAGGACTCGAAAACTGTGGGGGGCAAGGCAGAGGAGCAGCCCGGACATGCCGGGCATCTGCATCAGATTCTTCAGCTGTACTTCAGGCAGACAAGATATCAACCGATGGACCTGCGAGGGCTCTACGGCACACAGATAACTGGCCAGCTCCTGATCGCTGATTTGAATCAACTCGGGACGGTTACCGAATTTGGCATGCCGGCGTGCCATGTGGTCCAGAAGATCGCACTCGGTGATCGTTTTATTGCCGTAGATAACCTCCAGCATCTGCTGGTCAAGGCGCGCTATTTGCTGGTGACGCTGGGCCAGCGTCTGGCTCATGGGCTCGGTTGTCAGCGTGCGGCCGGGTTCTGGCTCTGGTCCCGATGGCAGCGGAGGGGACGTATCCATAGACTCGACAGGGCGCTGCTGAAGCGGTGTCTTGCTCGCGGCGGGATGCTGTCTCTCCTGCCCTTGTGACGGCACAGGAACGGGGTGTGCCGACTGTGTAGGTGCCCGGGTGGCTGCCGGTGTACAGAATTCAGGATAAAAAACGGGAGAAGAAACAGAAGAATATGTCCTGTTCATGATGCTACGTCCTTTGTGGCGTTTTCGGATTGCGCTCTTCACCCATGGGCTCTGGATAGAAGACGACTTCAACATTCGACTTCACCTTCTGCCGTAAGTTCCCTGCCTTTTTTTGTACGCGCCCGCCGGTTGCGACACAGTCGCCTCCCGCCTGCCTGTTACGTCTCCATGGGCTCGTGGTGCGGCCCACCCAGCCTGTTGGCCAGGCCGATGGTCATCACATGGAGGTCGCCGGCCTGGTAGAACAAGGGAATTTTGTCTTTGCCAGCGTCTGGCTCACGGGCTCGGTCTGGAGCCTCCCGTCAGCTTATGGCGTCAATGTCAAAGTAGGGGAGCGGATACATCCATGGACGTGATAGCGCGATTGTGAAGTCTTCTTGTGGTTTTGACTGAAAGCTGTCCCTGCCCCCGCTGTGGCGTCGCAGAGGCCTGTATCCGTTTCACTGGTGGAGGGGGGGGGAGGCTGTGCCCATGGACGCAAAGGGGAACAAGGGAGGGGAGCTGTTCATGAGGCTCCCCCCTCTGAGGCGTTGTTGCGTTGCGCTCCTCCCCTGTTGGTCACGGTGAGAGGATTGCAGTGACCTTTGGCTTTGTCTCCTGTCGTCAGTTGTCCGTCTTTCACAGTAGATCAGTAGATCAATCAGAGGATGCGGCAACCTGTTGGGGGGGGCTGTGCCGGCTCGTGTTGCGGCCCACCCAGCCTGTTGGCCAGGCCAATGGCTATCACATAAAGGCCGCGTACCAGGTAGAACAAGGGCATCTTGCCGCGATCGGTACCCAGGCTTTCGCCCGCAGCTTCGGTGTAGTCATGGTCCTCCCCATAACGCAAGCCTTGCACCGGATGCCCGGGGTAGAGTTCAGGGGAGGGGCGACCGTCTGTGTTCAGGTGTACCGAGAAACTGTCACTGCTGATTGGCTTGCCGTTTTCCTCTTGTTTGGCACTCCAGTAG
Organism: Kistimonas sp. bin40; assembly: GCA_002238585.1. Classification (GTDB taxonomy): domain Bacteria; phylum Pseudomonadota; class Gammaproteobacteria; order Pseudomonadales; family Endozoicomonadaceae; genus Sansalvadorimonas. The sequence continues at coordinate 12,370 of MPMQ01000022.1, forward strand.
ATAATTTCCCGGGCAGTCAGGTGGAGCCATTCGGAACAGGCTTTTTCGTCGAGCCCCTTGCAAGTCTCTGCAAACAGCTCCTTGAGCTGGGTGCCGTCATCCAGCAGGCCGTTCAGCAGGGTGCTACAGCCTTCCTCAATAAACTCTGCCAGATCCGTGACCGAATCGGCGTCTTTATAGTGCCAGGTCGGGTCCTGGTCGCGATGCAGCCGCATGTAGTGCAGCAGCCCACCGAGAATGTTCTGGGCTATGGCGTTGACGAAAGAAGCCCGCTGACCGTAATCGGGTGCAGTCAATTTGGCATCAGGTGATGTGATATAGGTCTCGATGAAGGGGTAGAGCTCCAGGTCACCTATGTCGCGCAGCCCGGACAGGCCCCAGTCTGATTGATCTGTGGCTATGCTGTTCCACAGATGCAGGGTGCCAGGGTAGCCCGCATGGGCACCGTATGCCCTGGAGTGGAAAAAAGCGTTCAACAGCAATTCAGGGCGGCATACCCCTTCATTATCATGGAACTGGTGGTACAGGCGGATAGTGGAAGTGTGCATGGCCCCCATGCTGCTCCAGATTCCCAGGTCATGTAGCGCATTGAGCAAACCTTGTTGGGACTGCTGGAATCCCCCCTGTTTATCCGGCTGCCAGGCCAGGGTGTCATAGTTGTCACCCTGGGTGGTGAAACGGAATGCCAGGGCATACTTCTCGCCATTCTGGTCGTAGATTTTCAGCTGGTCCGGGAAGTCTTCAGGCTTCAGGGGAAGACTCTTGAGTGGCACCAGGTACATGCCCCCTGGCTCGGGAATTTCACTGTGCCAGCCCAGACCCGGATGGTCGCTGGCAAATTTTTGCGCCGCCTGTTCTGCTGCAAAGGTGCTCAGTGGTTCACCCTCGCGCTGAAGCTTCATGTGAACACAGTCTTCTTTTTCTGTATGCACCAGAGTACGGCCACCGCGTCGTTTCCAGGTGGCAAAGGTCTCAGACTCTGGCAGCCAGAGCGGCAGGCTTTTGTCGTTCAGCTGCTGTTGCAGGTCCAGAAAATGCCTGTCCATCTGTGCGCGTAATTCCTGCCCCTCATGCGCGCGGGGCAGTTGAAAGGCTTTTGCCTTCATCAGCTGGATGCGCGCCTGGTCCGGTACTACACCGGTTCTGCGACTACAGTGTTTTTCCAGTGCCGGGTCGTGAAGGGCGGCAGGATCCAGGTAGAGAGGCGGGACTTGCAGTGTTTCTCCCAGTCCCCCGGTGCCGCCGTTATCCAGTATTGCCTTGTTGCAGTGTTCAGGCAGCTGTTCGCGCTGCTTGAGCCAGTCCGTCAGTACCAGAGCCCAGGGTTGTTTGTCCATGACAGAGCCTGGGGCCGGGGATCCAGTGCTATCTTCAGTGCCCGGGCTGTAGCATGCAGACAGCCGCTCGTGCTCACTCAGTGGAAGATATGCACAAGGCTGCTTGCTGGTATTGACACTGACACTGGCACTGGCGGTCCGCCATTCAGGGTGGTCTGCCAGGATGGGTTCGGGTATGGGGGTAAGATCACCCGGACTGCGACTGAGGTACTCGGTGCACAGTTGTGGGGTTCTTTCACTTTCCGGCAAGCGGTGCAGCCACCCGGGCTGCGCTTTCAGCGATTCCCACAGGTCATGGGTATCAAGAAATTTGCACGACAGTTGATATTTTGAGTTTGGAAGCGCTTTGCTGAGACGCTCTTTTGTGTGCAGATGTTCGGGGATAGTTTCTATACCCGGGGGGTACCTGTGTTTCAATGCGAGGTCGACGCGCGCCGCGCTTTGGTGGCTCGGGCGTATCCACTCCAGTGCCGTGCCGGCGACCTCCAATGCCAGGTCGCAGAGTTTGCTGTACTCCGGATCCGCTACGTCTTTGAACAAGGCAATGATATCGTTGCGCGGGCGACCGTTGTCATACTGCCTGAGGGCCTGGCAACGTAACTCGAAGGTGAGTTCGTCTGCTCTGCTGCAGCAAGCCCAGCTGACATCTCTGTTGATGGCTTCCTCCATCGTTTCCAGACGGACAGCCAGCTCGGGAGACATTTCTGAAATAGTGCGCAGAACCGCATTACGCCTGTTCCGGGGCATCTTGTTCAGCAAGGGTTTGAGTACCTGTTCTGTTTTCATTTCTTCAGGCAGAAATTCAAAAAGGCAGGGCCCATAACAGAGGACCTGCCAGGTCTGGGCGGGTGGCAGCGTTGACATCAGACGTTCCAGCCGTGCTTCTGGCAGACAGCGTCTCAGCCGATAGCCCAGCGAGGCCTCTACAGCACACAGATGATTGGCCAGCTCCTGATCGCTGATTTGAATCAACCCGGGACGGCCATGGAAGTCGGCATTCCGGCGTGCCATGTGGTCCAGAAGATCGCAATTGGTGATCGTTTTGTTGCCGTAGATAACCTCCAGCATCTGCTGGTCAAGGCGCGCTATTTCCTGATGACGCTGGGCCAGCGTCTGGCTCATGGGCTCGCTTGCCAGCGTCCCGCCTGGTTCCAACTGTGATGCCGATGGAGGCGGAGAGGTATCCATGGACGTGATAACGCGGTCCTGAAGCGCTGTCGTGTTCGCAGGGGCATGATGCTGCCTTTCTTGCTCTCGTGGCTGCACACGAGAGGGCTGTGCCTGCTGAGCGCGTGACCGGGTGGCGGGTGGTGTACAGGATTCAGGAGAAGAAACGGGAGAAGAAACCGAAGAAGATGTTCTTTTCATGACGCTACGTCCTTTGTGGCGTTTTCGGATTGCGTTTTGCACCCATGGGTTCTGGATAGCATACCACTTCAATCTTTCACTTCACCTCCTGTCGTAAGTTCCCTGCCTTTTTTTGTACTCGCCCGCCGGTTGCGACACAGTCGCGTCCCGCCTGCCTGTTACGTCTCCATGGGCTCGTGGTGCGGCCCACCCAGCCGGTTGGCCAGACCAATGGCCATCACATAAAGGCCGCGTACCAGATAGAACAAGGGCAGATCACCGTTTTCGGTGCCCAGGCTTTCGCCCGCAGCTTCGGTGTAGTCATGGTCCTCCCCATAACGCAAGCCTTGCGCCGGATGCCCGGGGTAGAGCTCGGTGGAGGGGCGACCGTCTGTGTTCAGGTGTACCGAGAAACTGTCACTGTTTATTGGCTGGCCGTTCTGCTCTTGTTTGGCACTTCAGTAGGCAGTAGATAATTTTCCTGGCGGTCAGGTGGAGGCATTCGGAACCGGTCTTTTCGTCGATCCCCTTGCACGTTTCCGCAAACAGCTCCTTTAGCAGGAGAGGGGGATTTGGCAGGCCACTGAACAAGGTGTCACAGCCTTCTTCAATGAATGCCACCAGACCCGCAACAGATTTTGCGTTTGGATAATGATAAGTCGGGTCTTCGGCGCGGTGCAGCCGTATGTGGCGCAGGAGCCCGCCGAGAATGTTTTGGGCTATGGCGTTGACAAAAGAAGCCCGCTGACCGTAGTCGGGTGCAGTCAATTGGACATCAGGTGACGTGATACAGGTCTGGATGAAGGGGTAGAAGAGATATAGTCAATTCTGGTATTTGAGACCAGAATCAGGATGTCGTCTATCCTGGTCTCAAACACCAGAAATGATCATAACTCGTTCAGGTTGTACTTCAGGTCATCCAGGGCACCCTTGATATCCAGGTAGTCCTGGTAGCGATGGTAGACCGGCTCGAAGCGCTCCCCCTTGCCTACTTGACCCAGGGACCACATGTGCCACAGACGATGGGCACCAGGGATAGACATATCCAGACTGGGTCTGGGTACTGCAGTGGCGGTCGGAAGCTGCCCGCCTGGCTCTGATGCCGCTGAATCCGGAGGGGACGGATCCACAGGCGCGACAGAGCGCTGCTCAAGCTTTGTCTGATCCACGGGGGGGTGCTGCCTCCCCTGCACGTGTGGGGGCTGTGCCTGCTGTGCGCGTGGCTGGGCGGCTGGCAGTGTACCGGGTCCAGTAGAAGGAACCGGAGGAAAAACAGAAGAATATGTATTGTCCATGATGCTACGTCCTTTGTGGCGTTTTCGGATTGCGTCCTTCACCCACTGGCTCTGGCGAAAAAATCCTTATAATCTTTGACCTTGCCTCCTGTCGTCAGTTCCCCGTCTGTCAGTAGAGAGACCAGAGGATGCGGCAACTCTATTCATGGCGGGAGTGGCTAAACAGGCTCATGGTGCGGCCCACCCAGCCTGTTGGCCAGGCCAATGGCCATCACATAAAGGCCGCGTACCAGATAGAACAAGGGCATCTTGCCGTTGTTGGCTCCCAGATTTTCGCCCTGTGCCTCTGTGTAGTGCTCCCCGTAGAGGATGTCTTGACAGGGCTGGCCTGGATACAGCTCGGCTGAGGGGTGGCCGTCTGTGGCCAGGTGTTTGGCAAAGCAGTCGCTATCCGTTTCTTGTCTGGCACTCCAATAAATGATTTCCCTGGCGGTCAGGTGCAGCCATTGGGCGTAGACATCCCTCCGTTCCCCGTCAGCCGCTGGAAACAGATCTCTGATCCGGGTGTGGTCATCCAGCAGGCCGCCCAGCAAAGTGTTACAGCCGTCCTCAATGAACTTCCCCAGTTCAGCGACTGTCGTTGTGTTTTTATAGTGCCAGCTCGGGTCGCAGGTGCGGTGCAGCCGCATGTAGTGCAGCAGCCCGCCGAAAATGTTCTGGGCTATGGCGTTGACAAAAGACGCCCGCTGGCCGTAATCGGGTGCAGTCAAGACCGCATCAGACGATGTGATATAGGTCTCTATAAAGGGATAGAACTCCAGGTCCCCCAGGTCGCGCAGTCCGGACTGGCCCCAGTCTGATTGATCAGTGGCCCAGGTGTTCCACAGATGCAGGATACCAGGGTAGCCGGCATCGGAACTCGGTTCTTCCGGGCGGAACAAGGCGGTCAACAGCAATTCCGGGCGGGAGGCGTCGTCAACATCATAAAAGTGGTGATACAGGCGGATGGTGGAAGTGTGCATGGCCCCCATGCTGCTCCAGATGCCCAGGTCATGGAGCGCATTGAGCAGTCCCTGGTGGGATTGCTGCAATCGGCCCTGCTCATCCGGCTGCCAGGCCAGGGTGTCGTAGTTGTCGCCTTGGGTGGTAAAGCGAAACGCCAGGACGTAATCCTCGTCATCGTAGTTGTAGCGTTTCAGCTTGTCCGGAAACGCCCGGGACGCAAGGGGAAGCTTGTCGAGCGGCACCAGGTATATGTCCCCGGGGTCGGGAATTTCACTGTGCCAGCCCAGTTGCGGGTGGCTGCGCGCAAAACTTTGTACCGCCTGTTCTGCTGCAAAGGTGTTCAGCGACTCGCCCTCGCGCTGAAGCTTCATGTGGATGCAGTCTTCTTTGTCGCTGTGCACCAGGGTGCGGCCACCGCGTCGTTTCCAGGCCCCACAGGTCTCAGGCTCCGGCAGCCAGAACGGCAGGCTCTTGTCTTCCAGCTGCTGCTGCAAGTGCTGGAAGTGCCTGTCCATCTGTTCGAGCAATTCCTGTCTCTCATGGGTGCGGGGCAGTTGAAAGGGGGCGGCACTCATCAGCTGGATGCGTGCCAGGTCTGGCAGCACACCGGCCCTGCGGCTGCAGTTGGCTTCCTGTACCGGATCGAGAAGGGCGTCAGCATCCAGCTGCAGGGGCGGGACTTTCAGCGTCTGTGCCAGCCCGCCGGTGCCGCCGTTATCCCGTATTGCCTTGCGATAGTTTTCGGGCAGCTTGTCAGCCTGGTTGTGCCAGTGCGCCAGTACCAGAGCCCAGGGTTGTACCTTCATTTGCGCGCTGGAGGCCGGAGATCCCGCGCTATCCCCAGTCGCCGGGCCGTAGCATGAAGGCAACCGCTTGTGCAGCTCCAGGGGAAGGTATGCACAAGGCCGCTCACTGGCGGTCTGCCATTCAGGATGCTGTGCCAGGATGGGGGCGGGGATGGGGTCCAGATCACCCGGAAAGCGACTGAGGTAGTGGTGACACAGTTCTTCGGTTCGCTCGTGTTCAGGCAGGCGGTAGAGCCACCCGTGTTGTTCTTTCAGTGCGTCCCACAGGTTCCAGTCATCAAGAAGGGCGCGCGACAGACAAGAGTGTGAGTTGGGAAGTGCTCTGCTGAGACGATCTGTTGTGTACAGCTTTCGGGGGATAGCCTCTATGCCCGGGGCCTGTCTGTGCTTGAGTGCCTGTTCTACGCGGGCCAGGCTTTTGTGGCTTGGGCGAATATATGCCAGAGCCATGCCGGAATGCTCCAGGGCCCGGTCGCAGAGTGTGCTGTACTCTGGATCTTCCATGTCCTGGAACAAGCCAATGGCGTGTACACGTTGTTGCACCGCCAGACAACGCAGCGCGAAGGTGAGTTCGTTGGCCCGCGTTGCGCAAGCCTTGTGGACACTCCTTTTGATAGCGTCCTCGATGGTTTCCAGACGGCGGGCCAGCGCGGGAGTCTGTTGTGCAATATGGTCAAGAAGCTCATGACGATGCGGTTCGGGCAGCTTGTCCAGCAAGGGTTTGAGTACCTGTTCTGTTTTCATGGCCTCAGGCAGACAACTGAAAAGATGGGGCCGGCAGCGCAGAACCCGCTCGACAACGGCGGGTGTTTGCATCAGGGGTTTGAGTTGTGAATCTGGCAGACAGGCGATCAGCCGACGGGCATGGGGAGCCTCGGCAGTACACAGATGATTCTCCAGCTCCTGATCCTTGATTTGCACCACCCCGGGATGAAAAAAGAACATCGCATTACGGCGTGCCATGTGATCCAGAATCTTGCAGTCGGTGACCCGTGCATGACCGTAGACAAGCTCCAGCGCCCATCGATCAAGGCGTTCTATTTCCTTGTGATGCTGGGCCAGCGTCTGGCCCATCGGTTCTGTCCGGGGCCTGGTTTCTGGCATTGCTGTCAGCGAAGGTGGGGAGGCCGTATCCCCGGGGGTGATGGCGCGGTCTTCAAGAGCTCTCTTGGGTGACAGCTGCTGCGGGCCCAGCTCCTGCGGCACAGCAGGCGGCTGTGGCAGGGCGGCCCCGGCTGTCCAGGTGCTCACAGGGGATGAGATAAAAGGAGAAGCAAGGGAGGCAGGAAGCCTGTTCATGGTTTTACGTCCGGTGCAGTTCTTCAATCTGCCTCTCCAGAATTTTGCCCGGGAAGCAGGTTTCTGGTGGCTTGGACGTCACTTGCTGTTTGAAGTTCACGACCCAGTCGCGTTCTGTTGGCTTGTCAGGTGTCCATGGACTCATGTTGCGGCTCGCTCAGCCATTGCCGTGACCCAGTGCGCGGCAAGCCCCGTCCTTCAGGACGGGGAGGATGTCAACGGGTGAATGCTGCGCGCAGTGATGTTCCCCTTGCGGCACGGCCGTGCAAGTGGTGGCTCCTTCTGTTGTGCTGTCGGCAAGGGGCGGCCTGTGTTTAGCGGTGACAGCGCTGCCTGCCTGATGATCAGGACAGGGGCGCGTCCCGGCGGCTTTCAGGTCTCCATGGGATCTGGTTCTTGTGGTTCTTGTGGTTCTTGTGGTTCGCCGAGCCGGTCTGTCAGCCCGGCGGCCAGCACATAAAGACCACGTACCAGGGAGAACAAGGGCAGCTTGCCGTGCCTGCGCCCCAGATGTTCACCATCCTTTTCGGTGAAGTCCTCGCTGTAGGAAATATTCTGCCTGGGGTGTGCAGGGTAGAGTCTTTCCGAGGGCCGACCTTTTTGTTCAAGATCTTCGGCAAGGCAGTCTGTATCCGGTACTTGTTGAGCGCTCCAGTAGATAATTTCCTCGGCAGTTCGATATAACCATTCGAGATAGACGTTTTGGTCTCCCGCGCCAGTGTCTGCAAACAGATGCTCGAGTTTGGTGTTGTCAGACAGTAATCCTTCAAGAAAATCGTTGCAGCCTTCCTCAACAAGCTGCGCCATAGCCGCTATGGCCCGTTCGTTTGTGTGGTGGTAATCAGGGGCTGCGACACGGTGTAATCGCATGGCGTGCAGGACCCCACCCAGAATGTTCTGGGCTATGGCGTTGACAAAAGAAGCTCGCTGTCCATGGCCGGGCAAGGCCCCCTGGGCATCTTCACATTGGCGGAAGCTGTCGATGCAGGGATAGAATTCAACCCTGCCCAGATCACGCAGTCCGGACAAACTCCAGCTCGACTGGTCGGTGGCCCTGGTGTTCCACAGGTACAGGCTGTCAGGATAGAGTTTGTTGGGGTCAAAAAGAGCGCTCAGTAGCAGTGCGGGACCAGGTGCCCCGCAAGCAGTCCGGTGCTGCAGCTTGACGGTGGAAGTGTGTAATGCCCCCAGACTGCTCCAGACGCCCAGATCATGGAAGGTTTTCAGCAACCCTTGTCTGGCCTGCTCCCAGCCTTTCAGGTCGGGATCCGGTTGCCAGGCCCGGGTTTCATAGCTTTCGTCCTGGGTTGTGAAGCCGGAGGCCAGCACACAGCGGCGGCCTTTGTACTCATGTATTTCCAGGCTGTCGGCAAAGTCCTGTAATTCCGCCGGCAGCGTATCGAGAGGAACCATCTGTAAACAAAAGCGTTTGGGAATTTCGCTACGCAACCTCAATGCAAGGTCCGATCTTTCCAGGAAGGCCAGTACTCCCTGTTCGGCGGTCAGCGCCTTTGTGTCCTCGCCCTTGCGTTGAAACTTCATGTGAATACAGGCGTTGTTCCCCTTTCTCACCAGGGTGCACGCGTCCTGCCGGGTCCAGTCGTTACCGGGTTCGTCAGAGGGCAGGGGCAGGCACGCGAGCTTTTCCTCGGACAGGAGTGTTGATAGATTCCGGGCCTGCTGGTCCATCGCCTCGTGCAGCTGGGCACCCAGGGCCGCGTTGCGTAACTGAAAGTGTCTGGCAAACATCAGCTTGTTGTGTACCTGAGCGGGCAGCCAGGCGGCCCGGCGCGTGCAATGGTGTTCCTGAACCGGGTCCAGCAGGGCCTCTGGATGAATTTTGAACGCTGGGGCATTGAATTGTTCCGCCAGCCCCTCGGTGCCTCCGTTGTCCCACATCATTTGCTTGTACTTGTGCGGAATATGGCCCCAGCGGTTGTTGTGCAGCAGAGCCCAGGGGGCATTGGGATCCAGCTCCAATTGCATGCGTGCGCCCGTTGTCATCAGTCCTTTGTCTTTAACCAGTTTATCCAGGGGCAATGTCGGGTATTCACCGGGAAATAGAGCGCCCTGGTCAGCAAGAGGCAAGTAAAGACTGGCGTCCCAGAAGCGGGCCTCCCTCTCCGGGTCTTGGCTGAAAGCCTCCAGGGATACATTGCTTGCAGGGTATTGATTGGCAAATTCACGGCACAGCTCCCAGGTGCGCTCATCCTCTGGAAGAGCCAGAAGCCAGTCTGGCCTTTGTTTCAGCGTACCCCACAGATTCCACTGTGAGAGAAAGTGTGGCGAGAGTTCTGCTCCTACGATGCCGAAAGAGTAAATCGGTGTTTTTTGCAGTACCTGCTGGAGTCGCTCATGGGTGAACAGCCTTTCTGGAATATTGTCGATGCGAGGCACTTGCCTGTGTGCCACAGCGGCATCTACTCGCTCAGGCGTGATGTAGGCGTCTTCGATATAGTTCAAAGCGCATCCTGACCGAGTCAGCGCCAGGTCGCACAGGAGTTCATAGCGCTGGTCGTCCATCCTGTCGCTTTCGTCGTCCGTCTCCAGGTCACGCAGGTCGCACAGCACTGAAGGGGCATGCAACACAGCCAGCCTTTGTAGACCAGCGGTGACTTTTTCTGGAGGCAGTCGCAGTACAGCCTGAGGACGAACCCGGATAATGTCCTTCAATGGTGCCAGGCGCAGAGCCAGTTGAAAATCGTTGTCTACGACTATTTGCAACAATCGGTTGTACTGCTCTCCCGACGTGGAATCCAGCAGTGAATGGACAGCAGATGCTTTTGCTTCTTGCGGTACGTCGTCAAGATATATATAAAAATCAGGACGGTGATAGAGACAGATTTTTGTCAGCGCGGGCTGTGAAATCAGGTAGATGATCAGTCCCTCAGGGAGAAGGTCAAGAGCTGAAGGTATCAGATGCCCGTTTTTCAGCAGAGCCTCGGCCAGCTCTTGCTCGTTGATCTGTAGCCAGCGCGGATCTCTGAGAACCGGAGTATGGTGGCTTATCATGTGCAATAACAACTCGCAGTCAGTCACGGGGGTTTGGGTATGCAGATGGCCCAGCATACGCAGATTGAGTTGTTCGCTACGCAGGCTGTCGGCTGTAGACGGGCTTCCTGCCTGGGCGCTGGCAGCGCTGATGGCGTCTTGCTTGATGAGCGTAGCTGCGTGTTCTATCTGATGGCGCTCGGCGGCGCTCAGCCGCTGGCTGGCGTCCGATGCGGGTTGCCGCAGCGTTTCCCCTGCTGCGGTTGTGGTGGCCTGGGCGGAACGCGAGTCCAGTGAGGGGCCTTCTGTCTGCCGGGCGCCGACGCCACCGGAGCCGTCGTCGCTGCTTCTCAATTGGGGTTGGGCTGGCGTACTTGTTACGGAGCTATCACTTTGGTTCTCGTCGCTGCCGGAGGACGGGCTTCCTGTCAACGTCCTGAAAACAGATCGAATCATGTGCATGAGTTATGTTCCCTTACGGCACGGCCGGTTAAGTGGTGGCTCCTTGTGTTGTGTTGTCGGCAGGGGGCGGCCTGTGTTTAGCGGTGACAGCTCTGTCTGTCTGAAGATCAGGACCGGGGCGCGTCCCGGCGGCTTTCAGGTTTCCATGGGGGCTGGTTGTTGTGATGCGCTGAGCCGGTCCGCCAGCCCGGCGGCCAGCACATAAAGACCACGCACCAGAAAGAACAAGGGCAGCTTGCTGTTGTTGGCGCCCAGGTTTTCCCCCTTTTCCTCAGTGAAATGCTCTCCGTAAGGCGTGTTCTGCCCAGGGTGGCCGGGGTAGAGTTCGGCACTGGGCCGACCGTCCTTGTTCAGGTGTTGAGAGAAACAGTCATCGTCCTTGTGATCTTGTCTCGCACTCCAGTAGATGATCTCTTCGGCGGTCCGGCGCAGCCATTCGGGATAGACCTCTCCAAGCCCTTGTTGGGTTTGTTCAAACAGGTCCTGGAGCCGGACGTTGTTCTTGTCACCCAGCAGGCCGTTCAGCAGAGCCTCGCAGCTGTCCTCAATGAACAGGGAAAGGTCCGCTACAGCCTGAGTTTTCTGGTAGTGGTAATCAGGGTCTGCGGCGCGGTGCAGTCGCATGTAGTGGAGCAGCCCACCGAAAATGTTCTGGGCTATGGCGTTGACAAAAGAAGCCCGCTGACAGTAGTCAGGGACCATGAATTTGGCATCAGCCGATGCTGCATAAGTGTGAATAAAGCCGTAGCGTTCCTGATCTCCCAGATCACGCAAGCCGGACAAGCCCCAATCTGATGTTTGCGTCGCTTGTGTATTCCACAAGTGCAGGGTGCCGGGGTAGAGCTCTCCCGGCCGGAAAAATTCGCTCAACAGTAGCTCAGGCCTTGAGCTCTCTATCTCGAGAAAATGGTGGTAGAGACAGATAGTCGATGTGTGCACAGCTCCCAGACTGCTCCAGACACCCAGGTCGTGACAGGCGCGCAGCAGCCCTTGTCGGGCCTGCTCAAGGCCTCCTTGCTTGTCGGGCTGCCAGGCCAGGGTGTCGTAGTCGTCGTTTTCGGTAGTGAAAAAGAATGCCAGCGCATACTGGCGGCCCTCGTAGCTGTAGGTTTCCAGGGCATCGGGGAACCTGTTTTGATCGACTGGCAGTGCCTCCAGTGGCACCAGTTGCACCCCTTGGGATTGGGGAATTTCACTGTGCCAGCCCAGAGTAGTGTGAGCGCGTGCAAAATCCTGGGCGGCCGACTCGGCGGCAAAGCTGTTCAAGCTTTCGCCTTGTCGCTGAAGCTTCATGTGAAGACAGCCGTCTTCGTCCGTGCGCGCCAGGGTCCGGCCGCCGCGTAGTTCCCAGTTGCCGGTCGGGATGAAGGTGAGCAGCTGTCTTGTTTCGATCTCCTGTCGCAAAGCCTGGGCCTGGCTGACCATCTGCTGGTGCAACTGAATGCCGAGTGCTGCATTACGCGGCCGGAAATGGTCACAGAACATCAGTTTCAGGGCGACCTGCCCCGGCAGCCAGGCGGCCCGGCGGCTGCAGTGCTGTTCCTGCACCGGGTCCAGCAGAGCCTGGGGGAGAAGAGAAAACGGCGGTGCACCGAATGCGTCTGCCAGCCCCGCCGTGCCGCCGTTATTCCAGATCAGTTTTTTATAGGAACCAGGAAGCTTGTGCCATGCACCGTCAAGCAGCAGAGCCCAGGGCTGCATTTTGTCTTTTGGTCGCGGTTGCCAAGCGTCATGATTCTTTTGACTTTCGTCGTTCATAAGAAGGCTGAGCCTTGCCGCGTGGACTCTGTTGGAGCCAGCCCACTGCTGGTTTGCCAGGGGCAGGTACAGGCCAGGCTCCCAGAAATCCTTGTCCCACTCTGGGTGCAGGTTGCGGATGCTGGTCGGTATCGAGGGACACTGTGCTCTTGTAGGATCCTGGGCAACATAGGCACGGCACAGCGCATCGGTGCGTTCATGCTCCGGGAGGTAGTCCAACCACTCTTTCTTTTTTATCAGGGTATCCCACAGATTCCACTGGCTGAAAAAGGCGGATGATAGCTTGTCCTCATCCATGCTGAATTTGGAGCTTGAGCCGTTCTGGATCACCAGCTTGAGGCGTTCCTCATTGAAAAGCGGCTGGGGAATAGCCATGGGATGCGGGGGGTTAGTGTCCCTGACTGCCTTGTCGACCCGCTCAGCGGTTCGGTCGCTGTCGTCCATGTATTCCAGCGCAGCTCCTGAAGAGGACAGTGCCAGGTCACAGAGTTTTTGATAATCGCTGTCGTTGAGGATTCCTTTCAACTCTTCCAGTGAAGCAGGACGTTGTTGCACGGCTTCTTCACAGATCCCGATCTGGTCCTGCGGCGGTACCAAAGGCAGAAGATCCGTCAGTCTGTGAGGGCAGATCCGGATAATCTCCCGAGCTGAAGTCAGAGACAGCGCCAAATCCAGACTTTCATTTATAACCGCGCGCAGCAGGTGGTGGCGTTTGTTTCCCTCGAGATCGGCCAGCAATTGAGTAACCGCCACCCGTGTTTTCAGTTCCTGCGGTGCCCGGGAAAACAAGTAATATTGATGGCGAATCAATTCCCTGGCCATCTGAGGATCGGGCATCAGGCGAAAGATAAGGTTCAGGGGAATCGCCTTGTTGAGCAGCCCTGCCAGCTCTGGCCTTTGCTGCAGGATGGCAGTGTTCAGTGCTTGCGGACTGACTTGAAACATGTCTGGTGCTTCCTTGAAGCAGCAATGACGGCTGATCATGTGCAACGCGAGCTCGCAGTCGTCTACGGGCGTATCGGTGCACAGGTGGCCCAGCATGCGTTGATCAAGTTGCGCGATCAGCAGGTTCTCGTCTGCAATCTGGCTTTCAGGCAGGCTGGCGGCACGTAGGCTGGCGATGTCCTTGATCAGCGCAGGCAGGGTTTCTGGTTGATGGCGCTCGGCGGCGTTCGGCTCCTGTCTGGCATCCGGTGCAGGTACCAGCAGAGATTCCCTTTCTGTGGCAGCGATGGAACGGGAGTCCAGCGAGGCGTGTTCCGTCTGTTGGGGATCGACGGCATCAGAGCCGCTTGTGTTGCTGCTCAACCGGGGTTGGGCCGGCGTACTTGTTACGGAGTTATCACTTTGGTTCTCGTCGCTGCCGGAGGACGGGCTTCCTGTCAACGTCCTGAAAACAGAGCGAATAAAGTACATAAGTGATGTTCCCCTTGCGGCACGGCCGTTTAAGTGGTGGCTCCTTGTGTTGTGTTGTCGGCAGGGGGCGGCCTGTGTTTAGCGGTGACAGCTCTGTCTGTCTGAAGATCAGGACCGGGGCGCGTCCCGGCGGCTTTCAGGTTTCCATGGGGTCTGGTTGTTGTGATGCGCTGAGTCGGTCCGCCAGCCCGGCGGCCAGCACATAAAGACCACGCACCAGAAAGAACAAGGACAGCTTGCCGTGTTCGGTGCCCAGACTTTCGCCGCAGGCTTCGGTGTAGTCATCCTGCTCCCCGAGGCCATAACGGACGTTTTGCCACGGGTGACCAGGGTAGAGACGGGGGGAGGGTCTGCCGTTTTCGTTCAGGTGTCTGGCAAAACAATCGCTGTTGTTGTCCTGTCTGGCACTCCAGTAGATGATTTCCTCGGCGGTCCGGCGCAGCCATTCGGGATAGACCTCTCCAAGCCCTTGCCAGGTTTGTTCAAACAGGTCCTGGAGCCGGACGCTGTTCTTGTCACCCAGCAGGCCGTTCAGCAGAGCCTCACAGCTGTCCTCAATGAACCGGGCCAGGTCCGCTACGGCCTGCGTTTTCTGGTAGTGGTAATCAGGATCTGCGGCGCGGTGCAGTCGCATGTAGTGCAGCAGTCCGCCGAAAATGTTCTGGGCTATGGCGTTGACAAAAGAAGCTCGCTGACAGTAGTCAGGGACCATGAATTTGGCATCAGCTGATGCTGCATAAGTGTGAATAAAGCCGTAGCGTTCCTGATCTCCCAGATCACGCAAGCCGGACAAACCCCAATCTGATGTTTGCGTCGCTTGTGTATTCCACAAGTGCAGGGTGCCGGGGAAGCCCTCTCCCGGCTGGAAAAATTCGCTCAACAGTAGCTCAGGCCTTGAGCCCTCTGTCTCGTAAAAATGGTGGTAGAGACAGATAGTTGAGGTGTGCACAGCTCCCAGACTGCTCCAGACACCCAGGTCGTGGCAGGCGCGCAGCAGCCCTTGTTGGGCTTGCTCAAGGCCTCCTTGCTTGTCGGGCTGCCAGGCCAGGGTGTCGTAGTTGTCGTTTTCGGTAGTGAAAAAGAATGCCAGCGCATACTGGCGGCCCTCGTGGCTGTAGGTTTGCAGGGCATCGGGGAACCTGTTTTGATCGACTGGCAGTTGGTCCAGCGCCACCAGTTGCATCCCCTGGGATTGGGGAATTTCACTGTGCCAGCCCAGGTTGTTGGTCTGTGCAAAATCCTGGGCGGCCGACTCGGCGGCAAAGCTGTTCAAGCTTTCGCCTTGGCGCTGAAGTTTCATGTGAAGACAGCTGTCTTCTTGCGTGCGCACCAGGGTCCGGCCGCCGCGTAGCTCCCAGCTGCCGGTCGGGATGAAGGTGGGCAGCTGTCTTGTTTCGATCTGCTGTCGCAAAGCCTGGGCCTTGCTGACCATCTGCTGGTGCAACTGAGTGCCAAGTTCTGCATTACGCGGCCGGAAAGGGTCACAGAACGTCAGTTTCAGGGCGACCTGACCCGGCAGCCAGGCGGCCCGGCGGCTGCAGTGCTGTTCCTGCACCGGGTCCAGCAGAGCCTGGGGGAGTATACAAAACGGTGGCGCACCGAATGCGCCTGCCAGCCCCGCCGTACCGCCGTTATTCCAGATCAGTTTTTTATAGGCACCAGGAAGCTTGTGCCATGCACCGTCGAGCAGTAGGGCCCAGGGCTGCATTTTGTCTCCTGGCAGCGGTTGCCAGGCGTCATGATGTTTATGACTTTTGTCGTTCATAAGGAGGCTGAGCCTCGCCGCCTGGACTCTGTTGGAATAAGTACCCTGCTGTTTCTTCAGAGGCAGGTACAGGCCCGGCTCCCAAAAAGCCTTCTTCCACTCTGGGTGCAGGTTGCGAATGCTGGTCGGTATCGAGGGACATAGTGCCCTTGCAGGATGCTGGGCAACGTACGCAGAGCACAGCGCATCAGTGCGTTCATGCTCCGGGAGGTAGTTCAACCACTCTTCCTTTTGGGTAAGGGTATCCCACAGGTTCCACTGGCTGAAAAAGGCGGATGATCGCTTTTCCTCATCCATCATGAAGTTGAATATTGAGCTGTTTTTGATCACCAGCTTGAGGCGTTCCTCAGTGAAAAGCGGCTGGGGGATAGCCATGAGACGCGGGGAGATCTTGTCCCTTACTGCCTTGTCAACCCGCTCAGTGGTTCGGTCGCTGTCGTCCATGTATTCCAGCGCAGCGCCGGAAATGGACAGTGCCAGGTCACAGAGGTTTTGATAATCACTGTCGTTGACGATTCTTTTCACTTCTTCCAGTAACGAAAAGTCCTGTTGCACGGCTTCTCTACAGAGCCCGATCTGGTCCGGGGGCTGTACCAAAGGCAGAAGATCCACCAGTCTGTGAGGGCTGATCTGGACAATCTCCTGCGGTGAAGCCAGAGACAGTGCCAACTCCAGGTTTTCATTTGTAATTGCGCGCAGCAGGGACCAGCGATTGTCTTTCGTTACACCGGCCAGCAATGGAGCAACCACCGCCCATGTCTGTAGTTCCTGCGGCGCCCGGGAAAACAAGTAACAATGATGGCGAATCAATTCCTTGGCCAGGAGAGGAAAGGTCAGCAGGTGACTGATAAGGTCCTCGGAGATCGTATTGCTGAGCAGCCCCGTCAGCTCTGGCCTTTTTTGCAGGATGGCCGTGCTCAGTGCTTCCGGACTGACTTGAAGCATGCCTGGTGTATTCATCAAGAAGCAATGACGGCTGATCATGTGCAAAGCGAGCTCGCAGTCGTCTACGGGCGTATCGGTGCACAGGTGGCCCAGCAGGCGTTGATCAAGTTGCGCGAGCAGCCTGTTCTCGTCTGCAATCTGGCATTCAGGCAGGCTGGCGGCACGTTGGGTGGCGATGTCCTCAATCAGCGCAGCTGAAGTTGTTGTGTGGGGCTGGCTGCTGCTGTCTGACGCCAGTGGCAGCGGTGACTTCAGGTGCGTGGGCACCCTGGGCACAATGGTGCGGTTGGAACCCGGACCGAGTGGCGAATCTCCCGGTTGCTGAGGCTCGGATACTGCGGTGCTGTTGTGTGCCAGCCAAGGTTGCACGGTAACCTCGGTAACGGCCACAGGCACAGGCCTGTGTTTTTTTTGCGGAGGCGGTGAGCCCCGCCATTCAAGCGGAGCCGGGGTGATCGAGCGAGGAGTGAGCATGGCGGTAATTGTTTTTTCCTTGTTCCTTGTTCAGCCCTCTTCGTGTGTTGTCTGGCTTGATAAACGCGAGGGCTCTCCTGTTTCGACCCCATTGCAGGCTGGAAGTTCACGAGCCCGTCGCGTCCCGGTGGTTTCAGGTCTCCATAGGTTCTGGTTGTTGTGATCCGCTGAGCCGGTCCGCCAGCCCGGCGGCCAGCACATAAAGACCGCGCATCAGGAAGAACAAGGGCATCTTGCTGTTGTTGGCGCCCAGGTTCTCACCATCGGCTTCGGTATAGTGCGGTCCGTAGGTGGCGTCCTGCCAGGGGTGGTCTGGGTAGAGGTCGGCGCAGGGCCGTCCTTGCTGTTTCAGATGTTCAGCAAAGCAGTCGCCGCCTTCTTGTTGTTTGGCACTCCAGTAAATGATTTCTTCGGCGGTCCGGCGCAGCCATTCGGGATACACCTCCTCGACCCCTTCTTGTGTTGCCGCAAACAGCTCCTTGAGTGAGACAGGCTTGCCGAGCAGGCCATGGAGCAAATTGTCGCAGCCCTGCTCAATAAATTGAGACAGCGCCGTCACGGCTTGCGCGTCTTTGTAGTGGTAACCCGGATCTGCGGCGCGGTGTAGCCGCATGTAGTGCAGCAGCCCGCCGAAAATGTTCTGGGCTATGGCGTTGACAAAAGAAGCACGCTGTCCATAGCCGGGAAGGGCCCAGTGGGCATCGGGACATGTGAGGAAAGAGGCGATGGCATGATAGAACTCCAGGTCGCCCAGATCACGGAGTCCGGACAGCCCCCAGTCCGATTGCTGACTGGCCTTGGTGTTCCATAGACGCAGAATACCAGGGTAGGTCGCCCCACGCCTGAAAAAAGCACTGAGCAGCAGTTCAGGACGTGCGTTCTTGTCAAGAAATTGGTGGTACAGGCAGATAGTGGAGGTATGCAGCGCTCCCATGCTGCTCCAGATACCCAGGTCATGGAAGGCTTTAAGTAGCCCAAGCCTGGCTTGCTCAAGGTTCCCCTGGTCATCCGGCTGCCAGGCCAGGGTGTCATAGCTGGCGTCTTTGGTTGTAAAACAGAACGCCAGTGCGCACTGACGCCCATCGTGTTCAAAGGTTTCCAGCGCATCGGGACAGTCTCGCGCGGCGGGCGGCAGCTCATCGAGCGGCACCAGCCAGATTTCGCCAGCCTGTGGGATTTCACTGCGCAAGCCCAGCTCCTCCTGATGCCTACGCGCAAAGTCCTGCACAGTCTTTTCTGCGACCAGCGTCGCCAGGCTCTCGCCTTGACGGTGAAGCTTGATGTGAAGAAGTCCGTTGTCTTGTTCTGTGCGCACCAGTGTACGTCCCCCCCGGCGTTGCCAGCGGCCGTCGCCAGCAAGGTGAGCCAGGGGCCAGAGGGGCAGCGTCTGATGCGCGACAGCCTGTTGCAGGGTCAGTGCATCCTCAGCCAGTTGTTGGCGCAACTGTGCCCCCAGCCTGGCGTTGTGCAGCTGAAAATGACGAGAGAACATCAACTTGGTGTGCACCTGCTCCGGCAGCCAGGCGGCGCGGCGGGTGCAATGTCCTTCCTGGATGGGATCGAGCAGGGCCTTCGGGTCGATTGTGAAGGGCGGGGCCTTGAATTCATCGGCCAGTCCTTCGGTGCCGCCATTGCGCCAGATTTTTTCCCTGTATGAGAGAGGGAGATTTTTCCAGGCGCCGGTGAGCAGCAGGGCCCAGGGGGCCGTGCCGTTGTGTGTCTGGCTCTGCCCGGGCACACCGGGTTGAGAGAAAAACGACTCCTCCTGATTGACAAGGGGTGCGTAGCGGTCGGGAGCGTCTGCATCAGCATTCCACTCCGGGTGCAGGTTTTGTACTGCTTCGGGTATATGCATGCTGCCCTTGCTGGCAGGGTTGCCGGCGACAAATTCGCAGCACAGCGCCTCTGTGCGTTCATGCTCGGGGAGCCATTGCAGCCAGTCTTGTTTTTGTTTCAGCGTATCCCACAGACCCCAGTGCGTGAGAAAGGCTGATGACAGCTTCTGTCTCCTGAAATCCAGGCGTGCGTTCGACATGTTTTTCAGTGCCTGTT
The DNA here is from genome assembly GCA_002238585.1 of Kistimonas sp. bin40. Lineage (GTDB taxonomy): Bacteria > Pseudomonadota > Gammaproteobacteria > Pseudomonadales > Endozoicomonadaceae > Sansalvadorimonas. The sequence goes on from MPMQ01000022.1 coordinate 31,262, forward strand.
GGAGTCGTGTGCAGGTGTGGTATTGCACGGGAATAGAGGCAATATGGGGGCCCTCTGCGTGCGCCACAGCCTTATCCACCCGCTCAGGGGTGCGGTAGTCTTCTTCGATCAGGCCCAGCGCTCTTCCCGATTGGGACAGAGCCAGATCACACAGCTGTTCATAGATCGGGTCGTCCAGCCCCTGGCGACGCAGTTCGGGCAAAACATCAACGTCAAGAGATACCGCCAGCTCCAGCACAGCGGAGTCGAGGTGCGCCCCTGGCAGTTGCAGTACTGCCTCTGGACAGGCTCTGATGATGTCCTCTATGGGTGCCAGTGACAGGGCCAGTTGCAGATCATGCTCCGAGATTTTTCTCAGGAGGCTGTGCCGTACCGTCGGGGAACTGTCCCTGAGCACGGGAGCCAGTATCGCCTCCCTTTTTTGTTCGTCGGACAATGTGACAAAGAAAGAAGGGTCCGTGTCCAGGGCTATTGCTGCGAAAGCGGGGCGGGTCATCAGGCGTTGGATGAGTGGCTCGGGGAGGACATTGTTCAGGGCCGACAGGATCAGATGACTGTCTTTCATCAGTGCCTCGACCAGAATTTGGTCGCTGACCTGAATCATGTCCGGCCTTTCGAAAAGGGGGGCCTGGCGGCTGATCATGTGCAGCAGCAAGTCGCAGTCCTGCACGGGGGTGTTGGTGCACATGTGGCCCAGCATCCGCTCATCGAGCAAGAGGGTACGCCAGTTGTCGGCCGGAAGCGGGGTTCCATGCCGGGCAAGAATATGCTCAAGGGCGACTTGCTCAATAGCTGCCGCAGTAGTTTGTGTATGAGATTGACCGGTGATGCCAGCCCGGGGTGTGCCGTTTGATGCAGGCGTCAGCAGGGTTTGTGTCTCCATGGCCGTAACCCCGTGACTCAAGCCTGAATGCGATGAGAACTCCCCTGCTGCGGCTGTGGTGGCCTGGGCGGAACGGGAGTCCAGTGAGGGGCCTTCTGTCTGCTGGGCACCGACGCCACCGGAGCCGTTGTCGTTGCTTCTCAATTGGGGTTGGGCTGGCGTACTTGTTACGGAGCTATCACTTTGGTTATCGTCGCTGCCAGAGGACAGGCTTCCTGTCAACGTCCTGAAAACAGAGCGAATCATGTGCATGAGTGATGTTCCCCTTGCGGCACGGCCATTTTTGATGGTGGCTCCTTTCGTGTGCTGTCGGCAGGGAGCGGCCTGTGTTTAGCAGTGACAGCGCTGTCTGCCTGAAGGTCAGGACCGGGGCGCGCCCCGGCGGCTTTCAGGTCGCCATGGGGGCTGGTTGTTGTGGTTCGCCCAGCCGGTCTGCCAGCCCGGCGGCCAGCACGTAAAGACCACGCACCAGATAGAACAAGGGAAGCTTGCTGTTGCAGGCTCCCAGATTCTCGCCACCGGCTTCGGTGAAATGCTCGCCGTAAGGGGTATTGACCTGCGGGTGTCCCGGGTAGAGGGCTGGCGAGGGACGGCGGTCTTTGTTCAGGTGCTGAGCAAAGCAGTCACTTTTGCCTTCTTGTTCGGCTTCTTGTCCGACGTATTGCTGGGCACTCCAGTAGATGATTTCCCTGGCGGTGTTGTGCAGCCATTGGGGATAGACCTCCTCGCCTCGCTCGACAGTCGCTGCAAACAGATGCTTGAGCTGGGTGCCGTCATTGAGCAGGCCTTTGAGCAGGGTGGTGCAGCCTTCCTCAATGAACTTTTCCAGATCGGCGACCGAGTCTGCGGTTTTATAGTGCCAGGCCGGATCTTCGGCGCGGTGCAGCCGCATGTAATGCAGCAGCCCGCCAAGAATATTCTGGGCTATCGCATTGACAAAAGAAGCCCGCTGACCGTAGTCGGGCGGCACCCATTGGGCATCAGGCGAGGTGATATAGGTCTCAATGAAGGGGTAGAGCTCCTGGTCCCCCAGGTCACGCAGCCCGGACTGGCCCCAATCCGACTGATTCGTGGCCTTGGTGTCCCATAGACGCAGAATGCCTGGATAGGTTGCATTGGCACCTTGTGTGTCATATCGAAAAAAAGCATTCAGCAGCAATTCAGGACGGGACCTGCTTTCCTCATCAAAGAACTGGTGATACAGGCAGATGGTGGACGTGTGTACCGCCCCCAGACTGCTCCAGATTCCCAGGTCATGCAGGGCATCCAGCAACCCTTGTCGGGACTTTTGGCATCCGCCTGCTTCGTCCGGCTGCCAGGCCAGGGTGTCGTAGCTGTCGTCCCGGGTGGTGAAGCGAAATGCCAGGGCGTAATCCTTGCCGTCGTAGTTGTAGATCTCGAGCTGGTCGGGGAACTCCCCTGGTTCCACCGGCAGCTGGTCGAGCGGTACCAGGTGCATGCCTTCGGGGCAGGGGATTTCGCTGTGCCAGCCGAGGCCGGAACGGGTGCGCGCGAAATCCTGTGCGGCTTGCTCTGCCGCAAAGGTGGCCAGTGACTCGCCCTGACGGTGAAGTTTCATGTGGACAGAACCTTGTTCCCCCGTGTGCACCAGGGTGCGGCCACCGCGCAGCTGCCAGCTGCCGTTGCCAGTCTGCTCTGGCCGCCAGTGCGGCAGAGTCTTGTCTTTGAGTTGGTGTTGCAGCTGCTGGGAGAATGTGTCCATCAGTGCGCGTAATTGCCGACCCTCGCGAGCGCGCGGCAGCTTAAAGGATTGAGCATTCATCAAGTGGGCGCGTGCCATGTCCGGCAGCGCGCCGGCCCTGCGGCTACAGTATTTTTCCTGAACAGGGTCGAGAAGGGCGTCAGGATCTATCGGCACCGATGGGGTTTTGAGAATCTGTGCCAGTCCTCCGGTGCCACCGTTAGCGCGGATGGCTTGCCTGCACTCTTGCGGCAGCTTTTCGATCTGCCGGTCCTGGCGCTGGTGTAACAGAGCCCAGGGTTGTTCGTCCAATGGTGTGTCTGAGGCCAGAGAGCTTGTGCAGGCCTTGGTGCCCGGACCGTAGCAGGAGGGCAAGCGCGTGTCTTGATCATCCAGTTCAAGGTAGGCGCAAGGCTGCTCACCGGCGACTCGCCATTCAGGGTGCGCTTCCAGAATCGGGGCGGGTATGGATTTCAGATCACCTGGAAAGTGACTGAGATATTCTCTGCACAGTTCCGGAGTCCTTTCTTCGGTCGGCAGGCGCTTGAGCCAGTGGGCCTGTTTTTTCAGTGTTTCCCACAGGTTCCAGCGGTTGAGAAGCTCGCATGAGAGTTTGGATTCTGAGTGGGGTAGCGCATTCTTGAGACGATCGCTTGTGTACCGGTTCGAGGGTATAGCTTCTATACCCGGGGGGTGTCTGTGCTTGAGTGCCTGTTCTACGCGGGTTTCGCTTTGGTGGCTCGGCCGTATCCACTGCAGTGCCGTGCCGAAATGCTCCAGTGCCAGGTCGCAGAGTTTGCTGTACTCCGGCTCATCTACGTTGTTAAACAGGGCAATGACGTCGGCACGCTGTTGGACAGCCAGACGACGCAAGTCGGGGGTGAGTTCGTCTCCCCTTGTGGCGCAGGCCTCACCGGCATCCCTGTCGATGGCTTCCTCTATTGTTTCCAGACGGACAGCCAGCGCGGGAGCCCATCGTGCTATCTGTTGCAGAAGCGCATGACGACTCTGCCGGGGCAGCTCGTCCAGCAAGGGTCCCAGAAACTGTTGTGTTTTCATCTCTTCAGGCAGGTCGTAAAAGACCGAGGGGAGGTAGCGCAGAACCAGCCTGGCCGTGCGCGGCGTCTGTAGCAGACGCTCCTGCTGAGTGAATGGCAGGCACTGTAGCAGTCGTCTGGCCAGCGGTTCCTCTGCGGCACAAAGATGCTCGGCCAGCTCCTGATCACTGATTTGAATCGCGTCGGGAATGTGCGCGAAATTCTGATTGCGGCGTGCCATGTGGTCCAGAAGCTTGCAGTCGGTGACGGGTGCATGACCGTAGAGAACGTCCAGCATACATTGGTCGAGGTGTGCTATTTCCTGATGACGCTGGGCCAGCGTCTGATTCACGGGCGCAGTCTGCCGCTTGCTGCCCGGTTGTGATGCCAACGGAGGCTGAGGGGATATATCCAGTGGTCTGGTGGTGCGGTCGTGAAGGTTTTTCCCTGGCGCGGGGACAGGTCGCTGCCCCTTCTGCCCCAGGGGTGACTCAGAAGGAGGCTGTCTCTTCTGTGTGTGTGATTGAGCTGGTGGTGTCCAGGGTGTGGAAAGATAAGAAAGAAGAGAGGATATTCTTTTCATTGCGCCACGTCCGTTGTGCCATTTTAAAGTTGATTCCTTCAACCATTATGTACAGACAGGCACGCGCTTTGCCATCCAGCTGTTGTCCCGGACTCACTGGATACTCTGCACCTACACGAGTATGCAGGGAGTCGCGCGGGCTGCGGGCCTGTCTGTCTCGCTCAGCCGATCCGCGATTCCTGCGGCCAGCACATAAAGACCACGCACCAGGAAAAACAAGGGCAGCTTGCTGTTGTTGGTGCCAAGGGTTCCTTCGTGGTTGTTTGTCCTGAAAAGGACCCACTGGAGTCTTTGGCTGCACCCTCTGCCGGAAGTTCTCGCCAGAGTCAGATCCCAACTGTTTGTTGCGTCTCCATAGACTGTGATGGTTGCGATTGGCCCAGCCGGTCTGCCAGCCCGGCGGCCAGCACGTAAAGACCACGCACCAGATAGAACAGGGGGAACTTGCTGTTGTTGGCTCCCAGATTCTCGCCACTGGCTTCGGTGAAATGCTTGCCGTAAGGGGTATTGATCTGCGGGTGTCCTGGGTAGAGTGCTGGCGAAGGGCGGTGGTCTTTGTTCAGGTGCTGAGCAAAGCAGTCACTTTTGCTTTCTTGTCTGGCGTCTTGTTGGGCACTCCAATAGATGATTTCCCTGGCGGTGTTGTGCAGCCATTGGGGATAGGCCTCCTCGCCTCTCTCGACAGTCGCTGCAAAGAGATGCTTGAGCTGGGTGCCGTCATTCAGCAGGCCGCCCAGCAGGTCGTTACAGCCGTCCTCAATGAACTTTTCCAGATCGGTAACCGAGTCTGCGGTTTTATAGTGCCAGGCCGGATCTTCGGCGCGGTGCAGCCGCATGTAATGCAGCAGCCCGCCAAGAATGTTCTGGGCTATAGCATTGACAAAAGAAGCCCGCTGACCGTAGTCGGGCGGCACCCATTGGGCATCAGCCGAGGTGATATAGGTCTCAATGAAGGGGTAGAACTCCTGGTCCCCCAGGTCACGCAGCCCGGACTGGCCCCAATCTGATTGATCCGTGGCCTTGGTGTTCCATAGGTGCAGGGTGCCTGGATAGGTTCTGTTCATATCTTCTCTGTCATATTGGAAAAAAGCACTCAGCAGCAATTCAGGACGGGATTCTCTGTCCTCATCAAGGAAGTGGTGGTACAGGCGGATGGTAGACGTGTGTACCGCCCCCAGACTGCTCCAGACGCCCAGGTCGTGGAAGGCCTTTAACAATCCCTCTCTGGATTTGCTGAAGCCGCCTTCGTCATCCGGCTGCCAGGCCAGGGTGTCGTAGCTGTCGTCCCGGGTGGTGAAGCGAAACGCCAGGGCGTAATCCTTGCCGTCGTAGTTGTAGATTTCGAGCTTGTCGGGGAACTCCCCTGGTTCCAGCGGCAGCTGGTCGAGCGGTACCAGGTGCATGCCTTCGGGGCAGGGGATTTCGCTGTGCCAGCCGAGGCCCGGATGGGTGCGCGCGAAATCCTGTGCGGCTTGCTCTGCCGCAAAGGTGGCCAGTGACTCGCCCTGACGGTGAAGTTTCATGTGGACAGAACCTTGTTCCCCCGTGTGCACCAGGGTGCGGCCACCGCGCAGCTGCCAGCTGCCGTTGGCAGTCTGCTCTGGTCGCCAGTGCGGCAGAGTATTGTCTTTGAGTTGGTGTTGCAGGTTCTGCCAGCACCTGTCCATCAGTGTGCGTAATTGCAGACCCTCACGCGCGCGCGGCAGGTCAAAGGATTGAGCATTCATCAAGTGGGTGCGTGCTATGTCCGGCAGCGCACCGGCCCTGCGGCTACAGTGTGCTTTCTGAACAGGATCGAGAAGGGCGTCAGGGTCTATCGGCACCGATGGGGTTTTGAGAATCTGTGCCAGTCCTCCGGTGCCACCGTTAGCGCGGATGGCTTGCCTGCACTCTTGCGGCAGCTTTTCGATCTGCCGGTCCCAGCGCTGGTGTAACAGAGCCCAGGGTTGTTCGTCCAATGGAGTGTCTGAGGCAGGAGAGCTTGCGCAGGCCCCTGTGCCCGGACCGTAGCAGGAGGGCAAGCGCGTGCTTTGCTTGTCCAGTCCAAGGTATGCCCAAGGTTGCTCGGCGATTCGCCATTCAGGGTGCGCTTCCAGAATCCAGGTGGGAATGGTGGACAGATCATCGGGAAACTGACTGAGATATTCTCTACATAGTTCCGGGGTTCTTTCCTGGATCGGCAGGCGTCTGAGCCACTGGCACTGTTTTTTCAGTGTTTCCCACAGGTTCCAGCGGTTGAGAAAGTCGCACGAGAGTATGGATGCTGAGTGTGGTAGCGCATCCCTGAGACGATCGCTTGTGTGCAGGTTCGAGGGTATAGCTTCTATACCCGGGGGGTGTCTGTGTTTGAGTGCCTGCTCTACGCGGGTTTCGCTTCGGTAGCTCGGGCGTATCCACTTCAGTGCCCTGCCGGAATGCTCCAGTGCCAGGTCGCAGAGTCTGCCGTACTCTGGATCGCCCAGGTCGTCAAACTCGGCAATGACATCTTCTTTCTTCTGGACAGCCAGACGACGCAATTCGGTAGTGAGTTCGTTTCCCCTTGTGGCGCAGGCCGCACCAGCATCCCTGTTGATGGCTTCCTCTATTGTTTCCAGACAGACTGTCAGCTCGGGATCCCATTGTGTTATCAGTTGCAGAAGCACATGACGACTCCGCCGGGGCATGTCGTCCAGCAAGGGTCCCAGAAACTGTTGCGTTTTCATCTCTTGAGGCAGGTCGTCATAGGACCAGGGGAAGTAGCGCAGCAACAGCCCGGCTGTGCGCGGCGTCTGCATCAGACGCTCCCGCTGTTTGGATGGCAGGCATCGTATCAGTCGTCTGGCCAGCGGTGCCTCTGCGGCACACAGATGCTCGGCCAGCTCCCGATCATTGATTTGAATGACGTCGGGGTCGGGAATGTAATCGAAATTCACATTGCGGCGTGCCATGTGATCCAGAAGCTGGCAGTCGGTAACGGGTGCATGACCGTAAAGAACGTCCAGCATACATTGGTCGAGGTGTTTTATGTCCTGATGACGCTGGGCCAGCGTCTGATTCACGGGCGCAGTTTGCCGCTTACCATCCGGTTGTGATGTCAACGGAGGCTGAGAGGATATATCCAGTGCCCGGATGGTGCGGTCGTGAAGGTTTTTCCCTGGCGCGGGGGCAGGTCGCTGCCTCTTCGGATCCTGGGATGACACAGAAGGAAGCTGTCTCTTCTGTGTGTGTGATTGAGCTGGTGGTGTCCAGGGTGTGGAAAGATAAGCAAGAAGAGAGGATATTCTTTTCATTACGCCACGTCCGTTGTGCCATTTGAAAGTTGATTCTTTCAACCATTATGTACAGCCAGGCACGCGCTTGGCCAGCAATCTGCTGTCCCGGACTCACTGGATACTCTGCGCCTACAAGAGCATGCAGGGAGTCGCGCGGGCTGCGGGCCTGTCTGTCTCGCTCAGCCGGTCCGCGATTCCTGCGGCCAGCACATAAAGACCACGCACCAGGAAAAACAAGGGCAGCTTGCTGTTGTTGGCACCCAGGTTCTCACCATCGGCTTCGGTATAGTGCGGTCCGTAGGTGACGTTCTGCCAGGGGTGGCCTGGATAGAGGTCGGCGCAGGGCCGTCCCTCGTTTTTCAGATGTTCAGCAAAGCAGTCGCCACCTTCTTGTTGTTTGGCGCTCCAGTAAATAATTTCTTCGGCGGTCCGGCGCAGCCATTCGGGATAGACTTCTGCCAGCCCTTCCTGGGTTGTCGCAAAGACCTCCTTGAGCCGGACGCCCTTGCCCAGCAGCCCCGCGAGCAAGGCGTCACAAGCCTGCTCAATGAACTGGGCCAGCTGTGCTACAGACTGCGTTTTTTTGTAGTGGTAGTCAGGGTCGCAGTCCCGATGCAGTCGCATGTAGTGCAGCAAGCCGCCCAGAATGTTCTGGGCTATGGCATTGACGAATGAAGCCCGCTGACCGTAGTCGGGTACCATGAAGACAGCATCAGGCGATGCCACATAGCTGTGAATGAAACCATAGAATTCCATATCTCCCAGATCACGCAGCCCGGACTCGCCCCAATCTGATTGCGCAGTGGCCTGTGAGTTCCACCGGTGCAAGGTGCCGGGATACCCCCGTGCTCCCGGCCGGAAAAATTCGCTCAGCAGCAATTCCGGCCGGGAGTCTTCAGACCCCAGAAAGTGATGGTAAAGACGAATGGTCGATGTGTGCACAGCTCCCAGGCTGCTCCAGATCCCCAGGTCGTGGAAGGCGCGCAGCAATCCCTGTTGGGCTTGTTCATAGCCGCCCTGTTCATCGGGCTGCCAGGCCAGGGTGTCGTAGCTGCTGTCTGCGGTTGTGAACAAGAATGCCAGTGCATACTGGCGGCCCTGGTGGCTGTAAATCTTCGGGGTGTCGGGGAAACTGCGTCGCTGCATCACTGGCGAATCGAGCGGCACCAGGCGCATGCCCTCTGGCTGGGGAATTTCACTGTGCCAGCCCAGGTTGTTGGTCTGTGCAAAGTTCTGGACGCTTTGTTCGGCAGCGAAACTGTGCAGGCTCTCGCCCTGTCGCTGAAATTTCATATGAAGACAGCCGTCTGCTGTGGTGCGCACCAGTGTGCGTCCGCCGCGCAGCGTCCAGTTGCCGGTTGGGGTGAGTACCTCAAGCTGCCCTGTGGTGATATCCCGTCGCAGCGACTGGGCCTCGTTCACCATCTGCCGGTGCAACTGGCGTCCAAGTGCCGCATTGCGTGGCCGGAAATGGCCAGCGAACAGCAGCTTGCGGGCGACCTGCTCCGGCAGCCAGGCGGCCCGGTTGGTGCAGTGCTGTTCCTGGACCGGGTCCAGCAGGGCCTGGGGGCTGATCCTGAAAGGCGGTGCATTGAATGCGTCTGCCAGCCCGGCCGTGCCACCATTGCGCCAGATCAGCTGCTTGTATTTGTCTGGCAGTCGATTCCAGCTGCCTGTGAGCAGCAAAGCCCAGGGCGCCATGCCGTCTTCTGGCTGCCGTTGCAGACAAACAGATAAATTCGAGCTTGTATGACCAAAGCGCGCCGTCACTCTGGCGGCATGGACCTGGTGGGAAGTGTTGCGGGACTGTGTCTCCAGCGGCAAATAGAGGCTGGGCTCATACAAGCCATCCTGCCATTGTGGATGCCGCTTCTCGATGTCATAGGGGATCTCAAAAGCGTTTGCTGCTCGTGCAGGGTTCTGGGCAATGTAATAACAGCAGAGCGCGTCAGTGCGTTCAGAGCGCGGGAGAAAGTTCAACCAGTTTTCTTTTTTTAGCAGCGCGTCCCATAGCTTCCACCGGATGTAAAAGGCTGAACTTTGGGTGTTTTCATCCCCAACGCAATCCCTGCCTGAAGTATTTTTCAGTGCGAGGCGAAGGCGTTTTTCAGTGACCAGCGGCTTGGGAATAGCTCCGGGAGGAGGGGCCAATCTGTGCGCCACGGCCTTGTCCACCCGCTCAGCGGTTCGGTCGTTGTCGTCCATGTAGAGCAGGGCCCAGCCTGAGACAGTCAGTGCCCGGTCACAGAGTTTTTGGTAGTCGCAGTCGTCTACCATGCCTTTCAGCGACTCGATTAAACAGACGTTGCGCTCTATGGCTGTCTCACAAAGGCCGATCCGCTCCTGGGGCTGCACTCGCGGTAGAATCGTCAGCAGGCTGCGGGGATAGGCCCGGATAATATCCTGCGCTGGTGCCAGGGACAGTGCCAGGTCCAGGTCTTCAACTGCAATGCAGGCCAGTAGCAGGTTGCGCTTCTCTGTCAGCATGCTGGCCATCAGAGGAGCAAGCACAGCCAGTGTTTTTATTTCTTGCGGTGCATTGCAAAAAGAATAGGGAAAGCTGCGCATCAAGTGCGTTGCCAGAGCAGGGTTGGCCATCAGGCGGCCGAGCATATCAGGGGAAAGAACATCGGGAAGAAAGCGTATCAGTTGTGGCCGTTCCTGCAGAAGACAGGTGCCCAGCGTTTCTGGATTGATTTCAAGCATGGCCTCCTGATCGACAAAAGAGACATGACGGCTTATTGCGTGAAACATGAGCTCGATGTCGTCTATTGGGGTAGTGGTGCACAGGTGGCCCAGCATGCGTTGATTGAGTGTTTCGGTGCGCAGGCTGTCCTGTGAAAACCGGCTGTCAGGCAAGGCACCAGCACGCTGGCTGGCGGTTTTGTCGATGACAGCGGCCGGGGTTTGTGTTTGATGGTCGCCGCCGGGGGGCTGCCGCTGTTCGCTATCTGAAGCGCAGCTCAGCAGGGGTGTCCTGTTTACAGGCGTGAGTGCGCGGCCGGAACAGGGGGTGGCCTCTGCTGGCGGCTGGGTGCCGGGTGCGGCAGGGCTGTTTGCAGAGTGGATCCGCCGGGTTTGGGCACCAATGGGCGCGACTGTCCGTGCCAGAGACCGCGCCTGATGTGTTACAGGGCCGGTATCTTGTGTGTGAGGGGCGTGGCCGGTGGCCAGAGCTGTGGGGGATGAAGGAACCGTATGCATGGCGGGATCTCTTTGATTTTCAGATGTTGTTCTTCAGGCCCCTCCATTGCTGTCTATGATGTGGGCTCAAGGAAGGCCCGAGTCCTGTTTGGTTCGACTGCGTTGGCCGCGCCAGGTTCCCGCAGGCGCAGGCTTCCCGCAGCCTGCTATGCCTCCATGGACTCTGGCTCCTGTGATCCCCCCGCCAGCCGGTCCGCCAGCCCGGCGGCCAGAACATAAAGACCACGCACCAGGAAGAACAAGGGCAGCTTGCCGTTTTCGGTACCCAGGCTTTCGCCTGCGGCTTCGGTGTAGTCATCGTTCTCTCCAGCA
>MPMQ01000139.1 GCA_002238585.1 Kistimonas sp. bin40
CCGCACGTGTATTCAAGCATGCCCTGGGCTTCCAGCACGCTCGTGTAACCGACCTGGTAGGCTTCAGGATCCACCGACGGGGCAGAAGCTTCACTGGCGGCCTGGCCCAGGCTGGCATCCAGGGCGCCCTGCATCCAGGACTGGATGAACGCATCCCGGACGCTCTTGTCTGCCTGGACGGCCCCACTATTGCGCAGACTGTCTTCCCATGCCTGAAGCCCCAGACACCAGAAACGCTTCTCCGCAGAGCGGTCAGCCGTGCTGTCGCAGTTGTACTCCAAGGCAGGCGCCGTTTGCACGCCAGCTCCGGGCTCAGGACCAGGGTTCCCTGCTGAGGCATTGGTTTGTGTAACTTCTGCTTTTGGGTTCTTTTGTCCTGATTCATCACAGCCTGTCAGAAGCTGCGCGACAACAACGAGCACAACCAGGCAGATCAGCGAAAACCGGACACTTTTTGCCACCATTGACCAGCACTCCCCCAGCGAAAAAACACATTCGAGACATAGATACATCCATTTCCCACGCCCGCCCAACCGCACAGCAACACCAGGTTCGTTATCCGGTTGGCAGCGTTTCCCCTTCCTTCCAGGAAGAATTCGTGGGACCACGAGGTGAGACTATAGTTCACACTTTTGCATGCTTCCCGCTTGTCACTCCTGAGCAGGGAGCCGACTGGAGGCCATCATCAGACTGCGGGGAGGGACCGTCTCAGCGCTTGCCAGCAGGCGGTCCCATGCTGGACGGGGCCGGTTGACAGCTTCCTTTGTCACTGAGCAGATTGTTATTGACGCTGCCAGCCCCCCTGTTCATAATGCTCGGCCACTGGGGGCGATATGGATTCGACGACGGTAACGAAACTTGAGGTGCATGCCGAGCGCGCAACAGCTCTCGTAAAACATATTGTTGCAAACCTTATAGTTGCAAACGACGACTATTACTCCGTAGCTGTCGCCGCTTAAAACCGGCACGCTGCCAGTCACTTCGGCTCTCCTGTTGGCTGAAATCTGACTGTCACTTTAGACGGGATCGCTGTTTCCTGCGGGCCTGACGCGGGGCAGTTAAAACTTCCAGGATCGCTCTGTTTATCCTGCCTGTCGGATCATACAGAGTTAAACCAACGACAGATCTAAGCATGTAGAGCCGAGGGTGGAGTATCGGCGGACGCGGGTTCAAATCCCGCCGCCTCCACCAAATACGAAACCCCAACTGGTATCAGTTGGGGTTTTTTATTGCCCACTTGCCACGCTACAGGGCTTATACGACAAGGGGTTGCGGACTTCGCACTCTTCTGAATCCGCACTACCCAAGGCTTACGTGTCAGGTCCCGGACGACTACCTATGTATCACGCGTCGTGCATTATTTGTGGGACGTGCAACAATGAGTGAGCTCATAGACCTACTCCGAAGTCAGTCAGCATGAACATTCAACTGCACAAAAACGCCACGACCACTCCGCACCGTCGTGCCTATATCCAGTCTTCACCTTTGCCCATTTCGGCTCTGGCAGTTGAACTGGGTGTCTCAAAAGACAGGATCCGCCGCTGGAAGAGGCGCAATACGGTGGAAGATTACTCACATACTGCCCTCCATCTGCAGACCAGGCTGACACCTGCTCAGGAAGTAGTGGTCACCGCCCTGCGCACAACCCTTTGGCTCCCCCTCGACGATCTGTTAGTAGTCGGAGTTCATTAAAGAGAAGTCCACAGGCTCCGCACTACACCGTCTGCTTAAGCGCAAGGGGATTTCCCGTGTGCCTCGCCCGCTCGAAACCCGAGCGGGTTACAAACCGTTCAAGTCCTATGAGCCGGGATTCCTGCACGTCGATGTCAAATACCTACCGAAGATGGCCGATAAAAAAAGGCACCGCTATCTTTTCGTTGCCATTGATCGTGCTACTGGCTGGGTATTCGTCCAAGTCAGACAGAACAAAACCGCCTTATCCGCCAAAGCTTTCCTCGCAGCCTTGCGCAAGGCCTGCCCGATCAAGACAGGCTGTTGACCGACAATGGTAAGGAAGTCACTGATCGCCTGTTTGGCTCACGAGAGAAGTCTGCCAGTGGAACTCTCGAGTTTGATCAACTCTGCCATGCCTTGGGTATTGAGCACCGCCTCACCAAGCCGCGTAGCCCGCAAACCAATGACATGGTCGAGCGCTTCAATGGCCGGATCGAAGGCGTTCTGACGACCCATCGTTTCGATGATTCCCAAGACATGGAAACCACCCTTCTGCGCTACGCCTGGCTCTGTAATCACCACCTGCCCCAGAAGGCCCCTGGACATGCTACACCGGTCGATGCCATGAAAAAGTGGTACGAGCCTGAATTATTCATTTCACGTCCGCGTAATCGTCCGGGACCTGACAACACAGGCCGGGCACAGGAGCCCTTCCCCCTGTGAACGCCAGGATGCCTTTTCAGATTTTCCCACCGCGTGAACCGCCTGCCGCAATGCTCAAACTGGCAGGTAGCGGGGTTTCTCCCTTGTGCCTGAGAAGGTGGTTCTTCAGGGTGCTCAACTGTGCGCACTCTTGAACGCAGCTTTCAACAGGGCAGATATAAGGTTTATGGCCTGTATGGATACGCAGATGATTTTTCAGGACAAACTGGCGCGCAAACTGCTGATCGCAACCGTCAAACCGGCAAACATAAGACTTCCGG
>MPMQ01000140.1 GCA_002238585.1 Kistimonas sp. bin40
CCTGGCCAGGGTTCGCCGGCAGCTATGGTGCGACCATTCCCGCGACTACCAGGGCATCACAGATGCCCCGGCCACCATCGCAGCACTCTGGATGCACCGCCTGTTTTGGCAGCAGAAGTCATCAGGCACCAGGTTGACGTCAGTCCAGCTTGATGACTTCACCCGCCATTTTATGGCAACCGATCTTGTTCAAGTGCAGTGGCACCTGAAATACATCGACCGAAACTGGGACAGGCTGCGTGAGTTGTTTCTTTCTGAAGCCCGGGAAGAGACCTGGCCATGCGCCGCTGGTACGGAGCCCAACCGGCGCTTCCTCTGCTCGAAGGCAGCCTGTGCGGACCTGCAAGCCCAAAGCTTGTTTGAGTCGAGAGAACCGCACAGCGGCTGCTGCGTAGACTACTCGGATGTCATGTACTTCGACTACCTCCATCAGGACGGCGGACCCGAGAAGATGGAACAAGCCACCGGTAGGCCCATTGTCTACAGAAGACCCTTTTAAAGTCTTTTTCCCTGGTCCTGTAGCCATCCGGCAAGGGCTTGCTCACTAGCTGTTTTTGTTTTCCCAGGAGCGTGCGGGAACCAAAACAGCTACAGGCACTCAAACCTGTACCACGAGGAAACAACAACCGAGGAATACAAGAAATGTACATAACTTCCAGTTCAACCCCCACCAGCGTGGACTTGCCACACCCGGCCTTTCCTGTCAGCCATGGGGGGGATGCCAAAGTGACAGTCCAGCCCCACAGCAGGCGCTGGATGACCCGATTGCCTGCCGCCGATTCCAGCCCCGGGCAGCCGACATGGATCCCGGTGCGCAAGCGGGAAGTCAACCCCCTCATCATCGGTCGTCCTGCCTTCGAAAGCTTGATACCCGCGCCACCCAACGCCAAAAAATTGAAGTTGCAGGAAGATCCCTTCCTCAAAGGCACCTTGCAAAAAGACACCGAAGGCTTTACCTGGTATACACAGGAGGTAGCCCGACGCCAGGAGATGGAACAACACAACCAGGTCTATACCCTGCCGGCCTTGCGCCCTACGCTGGAGAATATGCGGACTTTCATCGCACACCTGCTGGCCGATGACCATTTCGACGAACCACTGAACGACGCCGAACGCCGGGTACTGCAGACAGTGGACGCTGAAGCGCAGAAACTGCTGGACCTGGATATCCCCTACAAACGCACTGTGGTTCTCAGCTGTCTTTTTGCCACGCTGTACGACCTGCTGGCACAGCAGCGCATTCTGGAACCGCTGGCCAAACACAAAGGTGCGAGCGCTTTCAGGCGGGAGGACTCTTCCCCCACCCTGTCGCGTTTCGAATTTGTCTCACGCCGGGCCGATGGCCGCATGCAAGACACACCGCTGCCAGTCACCAGTATTGACCCGGAGTATGTCCTGTCCTGCCGCTGGCAGGGCCTCCATCCGCAGGGTCCTGATGAGAATAACTACCTGTTTGCTATGAAATACTCAATGAGGGATGCTCTCCCCAAGTTTCTGGATAATCAGTCTTTATTGCTCTACCCCTCCTGGGAACCGCTGACTGTCGAGGATTTTTGTGGCTTCGGCCCGCTTCCGGTTTACCCTCTGGCCCTTATCACTGACTATGCCGCGAATGCAGATGGCTCCATGAACAGCCCGCTCACCTTCATGATGCACGACGTCGGACACATATATCAGACGCAATCTTGCCTGAAGAACAATGGTTCAGGGCCTTTGGAAAAACCCGAAAATCGCAGTGCTTTTCGCCAACTGATGCTCGGCAGGCTGCCAGAGTCACTGGCGGGTCCTTTACAACTTGAACCAGCGATGAAGTTGTTGGTGTTTCTTCTTCTGCATGAATATCCCCTCGAGCTCTCCAGCAGCACACTGGAAGACAAGAGCTTTGTCTTCTTGATGCACAGCCTGGCCAAGATTCGCCGGGAGCTATGGTGCGACCATTCCCGGGACTACCAGGGAATCACAGACGCCCAGGGCACCATCGCAGCGCTCTGGATGCACCGCCTGTTTTGGCAGCAGAAGTCATCAGGCACCAGGTTGACGCCAGCCCAGCTTGATGACTTCACCCGCCATTTCATGACAACCGATCTTGTTCAAGTGCAGTGGCACCTGAAATACATCGACCGAAACTGGGACAGGCTGCGTGAGTTGTTTCTGTCTGAAGCCCAGGAAGAGACCTGGCCATGCGCCGCTGGTACGGAGCCCAACCGGCGCTTCCTCTGCACGAAGGCAGCCTGTGCGGACCTGCGAGCCCAAAGCTTGTTTGAGTCGAGAGAACCGCACAGCGGCTGCTGCGTAGACTACTCGGATGTCATGTACTTCGACTACCTCCATCAGGACGGCGGACCCGAGAAGATGGAACAAGCCACTGGTAGGCCCCTTGTCTACAGAAGACCCTTTTAAAGTCTTTTTCCCTGGTCCTGTAGCCATCCGGCAAGGGCTTGCTCACTAGCTGTTTTTGTTTTCCCAGGAGTGCGCGGGAACCAAAACAGCTACAGGCACTCCAACCTGTACGAAGAGGAAACAACAACAAGGGAATACAAAAAATGCACATAACTTCAGGCTCAATCCCCACCAGCGTGGACTTGCCACACCCGGCCTTTCCAGTCAGCCATGCAGGCGATGCCAAAGTGACAGCCCAGCCCCACAGCAGG
>MPMQ01000141.1 GCA_002238585.1 Kistimonas sp. bin40
ATGTGGTCGCTCTGGATACATTGGCTCTACCTTCTTTTGTAACGAGATAAACATCTGTACAGCGGCCAGGCTCTTGCCAACGACAAGCATGTACCCAGCCTCTGACCACACGACTACACCACAGTTCTTCGACAGTCTGTCAGCAACGCAAACACTGGTGACAGGAGAAACAACAAGAAGACACAGGCACTGACAGCATTCGTCAGGAGGCCTGACAGCCTGGTCCGATGACCAGCGGGCAACGGCCCCGTCAGCTCAAAACGGCAGCACCCGGTGCCCGCACAAATGAGAGGAAGGAGGTTCTGGATTCAGTCTTGTTCGACGACCGCAGGCGGCACAAAGGGAACGCCGTCGGGTTCCAGCTCGGGATGCGCCTGGCGCCACTGATGAATACGACGCACGTGCGCCATGTCAACCTCCAGTCGCCGTGTATCACACACCCACATGTGGGCTCTGGTCACAGGGTGGTACGGGGACTCTTCCAGTGCCTGCAGCAGAGCCGCCTTCTCAAAATAGATCACCCGTTCCCCCTCCCCCAAAGTGGGGACCGGTGCTTCCATATAGCCAAGCGTAACGGGACAGGCATAATCACAGGGCAAACCCGAATTACTGATTGCCAGGGCTTCGGGTGGTGTCGGGCTGGCAGGTCGGTACGCCTGCACAAAGTCCTGATACATTTCCAGCACAGCGGCGTCCAGTGCCAGGTTGTTCAACAGCCGTATGGCCAGTGTGGGCAGTACCCAGTCACACTCCAGGCGATAATTGCTTCGCGTAGTGAACTTCAGCACGGCCACCGGATCACGACACAGGCCGCGTGCCAGGCTGATGAACTGCTCCGCCCGGGGGAAAGTTTCAGCCAGAGGAACAACAGGTAACAAGTGGCTGTCAGCATCCCCGGTCAACCGCTTCAGCAGATCCCGCCGGCCCAGCTCACGCAGCACCTGCGCCAGGTGACCGGTTTCCAGAGTGCCAACACGACTGCGGATGTACTCCACCAGACGCAGGGCCAGAGCTGAACCACACAGACCAGGAAAACTGGACAACTTCTTCAGCTCGCCATACTCCGGGCCGAACAGGTGTAAAAAACCGTTCAGCTTCCTCAGCTCGCCATACTCCAGGCCGATTCCCAGCGCGACGGCCATCTCCATAACCCCACGCGCCTCATCTTTGCTATCTGCCACCAGCGCTAGCAGATCCGCAGGCTGCACAGCCCGGGAGACGGTCTCCAGGCTTTGCGCCTGGGCAGGCACCAGCTTGATAAAAGACGGTTCAATCAAGCGACAGCGTACCAGACGCATGAGCACCGCCCAGCTCAGCCCGGCGCCGCCTGAGGCTTGTTCCTCATGGAGCAGAGCAACCACCCCCTTTTTCTCAGGGCCGACAAGGTGACACGGCAGCTCTGTGTCATCGTCATAACCCAGTGCCGACGCAAACAACGGCAGGTGAACATAACGGCTCACCAGGGGCCAGACTTTCCACAGCGGAAAGGACGCATCAGATCGCCTTGTGTGCCAGCAACGCACCACCTCCTGGCTGATGATCTTGCGCTCAGAGCCAGAGCACCTGTATTTTTTCCAGTCACCGGTTCTCAGGGGAATCCTCCACCAGGAAGCGAGCTCCTGTGCCGTATAGATACAACTTCCTGCCCATGCCATGGCCTTCAGCCATTCCCTGCTGTTGCGTTCCGCAACAGCAGGGTGGCACACCACCCTGGACGCGGGATGGGCGGTTTCTTCTTGCCGGGCAGCATACTCCACAATGCCTGCCATAAAGACACTCAATAGCATGGCCGGCTCCTGCCTGCGATGCATCCGGGCCCTGGAATTCGGTAACAGCGACAGCACAAAGTCGGCAGGCAGTCCCAGCACAATCCCCAACTCCAATGTGTCTTCGAAATTTACCATCCTCAGCCTTCTGGCAACTTGCTGGCTGGACAGCACTTCAAGATTCTCCGCTGAGCGCGCCGGAACCCGCGCGGCGGTCTCCGTGCGTCGGCGTTCCGGGCGCGCAAAACTTGCGGCGCGGGTAGTCGCGCCCCTGAGGCAGTCTCGTGCAATATGACAACGGACGTGTTTTTTCAGACTGAACGAACTTCGACACTCGCAGTCACAGCCGGGGAAAAAGCACGCGAACGTTCGCTCGAGGCCAGACTGGGCCTGCGCAGGACGCTCCCTCCCAAGGACAGACTCGCCCTGCGCAGCACTGATAGTGCCTCGCCCGGCGCTCGTTCCTTGAGCCCCACCCGATGGGCGCTCCTCTTCAGGCTCTGGCGTCTCAGGCTCTGGCGTCTCAGGCTCTGGCGTCTCAGGCTCTGGCGTCTCAGGCTCTGGCGTCTCAGGCTCTGGTGTCTGAACAGGACGGGGTGGTGATAGATGTAGTCGCTCTGGATACATTGGCGTTGCCTTATTTCAGAAAGAGATAAAAAGCTGTACAACTGCCTGGCTCTTGCCAGCAACAAGATGCACACAGCCTTTGACCACACGACTACGGCACAATTCTTCGACAGCCTGTCAGCAACGAAAACACTGATGACAGGAGGGATAACAAGAAGGCACAGGCGCCGTCAGCATCCGCCAGTCTGTCTGGCAGCCTGGTGAAATGACCGGCGGG
>MPMQ01000023.1 GCA_002238585.1 Kistimonas sp. bin40
CGCTCCGGCGTCTGGCAGAGCGTCATGAACTCTCCGGTCCGGGCCCGTACCGCCCGATACTCGGGAAGGTAGCGTCCAGCCTGACGCATAATCCATACGGGGGTGAAAGAGACGGGTTCTCTCAGCAAGGCGCGTATCAAGGTATCATTACGGGGGTCAGTCACAACCTGGCTCCTGGCAGTCATTTACGCACGAATGTACCCGATTCGGGCATCTGCTGACAGAAGCGCGTGTCATTGCGTGCAAAGTTCATGTCTCCTGGCAGCTGGCGGCCAGTTGTTCACGCAGCAAACCGGACGGTACCGTGCTGGTGACAACCGCTTCTCCCAGCGCTTTGAGCAACACCAGTCGCAGTTGGCCCCCGACTGTTTTTTTATCAACGCGCATCAGATCAAGAAAGTCCTCCGGTTTCATGTCGTCAGGCGGGGACACCGGCAAGTTGGCACGCTGCACAACAGCCCGCACGCGTTCTGCCAGCGGTTCTTCAACCCAGCCCAGCCTGACCGAGAGTTCGGTTGCCATGACCATGCCAACGGCAACGGCCTCGCCATGTAGCCAGTTTCCGTACCCGGCCCAGGTTTCCAGTGCGTGGCCGAAGGTATGGCCGAAGTTGAGAATGGCGCGCCGTCCTTGTTCTTTCTCGTCTTCGGCCACCACGAGAGCCTTGTTTTTGCAGGAGCTCAGCACCGCCTGCATCAGAGCCTCAGAATCTTTGGCGACCAGTGCATCCATATGTGACTCCAGCCACGCGAAAAAAAGTGGATCGGCGATCAAACCATATTTGATGACCTCTGCCAGTCCAGCGGACAGTTCCCGGTCGGGCAAAGTGGCCAGCACATCGACATCAGCCAGGACGCAAGCGGGTTGATAAAAGGCACCAATCATATTTTTGCCGCGTTTGTGATTGATGCCGGTCTTGCCGCCGACCGAAGAATCCACCTGGGCCAGCAGGGTGGTGGGAATCTGGATGAAGCTCACACCGCGCATATAGCAGGAGGCAGAAAAACCACACAGGTCGCCTGTGACACCGCCGCCCAGAGCGATAAGGGTTGTAGAGCGCTCATGCTTGTCACGCAGAAGGCAGTCAACAACGTGTTCCAGCATGGCAAGGCTTTTGGTGGGCTCTCCATCCTCAAGTGTTATTTCGGTCACCTGGAAATGGCCCAGGGCTTTGCGCAGTGTCTCAAGATAGAGAGAGGCTGCCTTCTTGCTGGACACGACGGCCACCTGATGCCCCCGGATAAAAGGGGCAAGCAGCTCCGGGTTACCCAGCAGCTGTTGGCCGATAAAAACGGGATAGGATACGCCTCCCGGCGTTATGTTCAGGGTATGCATAAAAAACCTGCAGTTTTGCCAGCCGGTACTCTGGCGGGGACGAAGCCCCACCACCTGCGTCCGGTAACTGGGCAAGGGTCGTCGTATGGATCCTGTTTCCGGCTTGATGTGGTGGTTGCCATCTGGTGCGGACAGGCCTGGAGGACTGTCTGTACTGCGTCATGTTTCTCAAGCCGGCAGGTGCGCGCGGATCCAGAGGAAATTTCTTGTCCCGTCGGGAGGAGGATTCATGCTCAAGACGGCAGTCCGGCATGCCCGCAGCCCCCTGAGGGCACCTTCAAACACAAGACACACATTGAAGCACAGAGTTCAGATAATTATCACAACACAAGATGCCTGCGCTTTCATGGCGGGTACTTTCTGTCTGAGAATGCCCCGGGGTGCATTTTTCCTGCAACAGCTATTGAAGTTCCTTTGACAGCTGCCTTACCCTATACCAAGACCGGTCGGAGAACAGCCTCGACAAGTCTGTCCTCTTCAGCTGTACACTTTCGCCACCCACCTATCGCAGAGGGGCAAGACCATGCTGGAAAGTTGCAAATCGGCCAAAGAAAGATGGGGCGGTGTCTCCACTCTGATTGACAACTGGCTGAATGCACGTCAGGAGATGCTCGTCCTGTATTGCTCGATCACCGGTATAGATCAAAGAGAGGGCGATTCGGCCTCTTTGCAGGACAAGCTGCGCGATTTCTGCCAATTGCTTATCGATTATGTTTCGACAGGTCATTTTGAAATTTATGAGCAACTGGCACAGGAAGCATTGGAATTTGAAGATGAAAGTGCGCTGGCTGAATCGAGCCAGCTGTTCTCTGCCCTGCGGACCAATACCAACAAGTGCCTCGACTTTAATGACAAGTGTGAAAAGTTGGGCAGCATGCCCGCGCTTCAAAAGAAACTGTCAGATATAGGAGAAGCGCTGGAAGAGCGATTCCTGGTGGAGGATCGGCTCATCGCCGTGCTGCACAAGGCGCATAGTGGCGACAGCAGCGATGAGAGGGTCTCAGCCGGACTTCGCTGAAGAAGCGCTTGCAGCCCCGGCCTTTGATGGAAGCTGTTCTCCAAAGAAGGGGGGGCGTGCCGTTGTTGCTGCATTGATCGATGCAGAAGTGGGTGCACAAGGGCACCAGACCAGGGGCTGTACCCGGAGGCATCCTGCAAGAGCTGACGCCTGGGTGGAGGGCACCTCTTACAGGGATGGGGCCAGCAAGAGGCCCCCGCTTGTGTGCGGGTTGCGAGTCGATTGAACGGTTAAAGTCGTCTTTTCGGCTTGGCCGAAGTGCCCCGCAGGGCACTGACAAGGGATGCTCCTTGACGGGAGACAGGGACATGAAACCGGAAATGTCTCCTTGTGCGTTGGGCTCTGGTGCTGTTCGAGGTGAGGCACTGTGCCGGTGCTCTTTGCTTTCTGCCTGTGCAGCAGTGCACTGGTCCTTTAATACCCCCTCACCAGGACTTGGTGCCCGTGCCTGAATTACCTGAAGTGGAAACGACCTGCCGGGGAATAGCTCCGCCGCTGCTGGGACATCAGGTGGAAAAGATTGCTGTGCAGCAGTCCCGTCTACGCTGGCCCGTTTCTCCCCTGCTGGCAAGGGTACTGCCTGGCCAGACATTGGCGAAGGTCGAGCGTCGCGCCAAATATCTCCTGCTGACATTTGACGCAGGCACGTTGATCGCGCATCTTGGCATGTCGGGGTCCTTGAGGGTTGTGCCTGCCGGGACTCCGGTTATGCCGCACGATCATGTCGACATCCTGTTCAGTCATCATCGTGTTCTGCGTCTGACAGACCCTCGTCGTTTTGGCGGCTTTGTATGGACAGAGCAGCAGCCCTTGCAGCACCGCCTGCTCAAAGACCTGGGGCCGGAACCCTTGTCCGATGCCTTTGGGGCCGACTGGCTCTTTTCGCATGTGAGTCGTCGCAAAAGGACGATCAAATCTTTTTTGATGGACTCTCACTTGCTGGTCGGCGTTGGCAACATTTATGCCAATGAAGCGCTGTTTCTTGCCGGAATTCGTCCTGACAGAAGCTGTGAAACACTGACTTTGGCTGCGTGCCAGGCTCTGGTTGCCGCTGTAAAGACGGTGCTGTCAAAAGCGATAGCAGCAGGTGGAACCAGCCTGAAAAATTTTGTCAACAGTGAGGGCGAACCTGGCTGGTTCGCCATTGAGCTCGCCGTCTATGGCCGGGCGGGTCAGCCTTGTACCCGGTGTGGTGAAGCGGTCAGGGATGTACGTTTGCACAGCCGTAGCACTTTCTTTTGTCCCAACTGTCAGTGTTGAGATGCGTCCGGGTCAGCAGCGGCACCAGCCGGCTGCCGGGAGCACAGTATCCGGGCGTTGGTTGTTGGAGGAACTTCTGATCGTTCAGACCGGGACAAACAAGGTGAGGACCTCGCCTGCATAGAGGCTTCTCTCCTTTTTCAGGTCATTCCAGGCACGAATATCAGCCACCAGGAGCGCGTAGCGTTTGGCTATGGAGGAAAGGTTGTCTCCGGGGCGCACCCGGTACCTGAGGGGACGTCTTCCGGCATGTTTCCATATCGCCAGCTTTTGCCCCGCTTTGAGGTGGCGGGGTGCGTCCTTGTTCCACAAGAAAAGCGTACGGACAGTCAGATTATGGATGTGGGCAACCTTCCACATGCTGTCGCCAGGCCGGACAGTGTACATCTCCTTTTTCGTGGCGCCAGCAGTCTGTCTCCTGGTGGAGACATAGGGGTGTTGTCCGTGGTCGATGGCATTCGGGACCAACAGTGTGCGCCCTGCCATGATTTTGCTGTCACGAATGCCGTTGATATGCTGGATGCTTTTGACTGATGTGCCAAAGCGGTGGGCAATAAGGCTCAGGCTGTCTCCTGGCTGCACCTTGTATTTGTGCCAGCCTGCACATTTCCCCTTCATTGGAGCTGCCAGAGCTTTTGTGAAGGTCTTGACATGGGGGACAGGTATCAGCAGCCCTTTGGGGTTGTCGGGCGCTGTGGCCCAGCGGTTGAACCCCGGGTTGAGGAGCAGAAGGCGATCGACTTCCATACCTGCCATGCAGGCGGCCTGGGCCAGATTCATTTGACGTGCGATACGCACTCGCTTGAAGAATGGTTTGTTGGGCACCGGCCGCAGGACTATGCCGTAGGCGTCCGGGTTTTTGAAGATCTTGCTGAGAGCCAGAAGTTTGGGCACATAGTCCGCTGTCTCCTGGGGCAAGGGCAAGGACCAGAAGTCGACGGGCTTGCCCGCGCGCGTGTTACGCCTGGAAGCATTGATGATGGTTCCCTGCCCTGAGTTGTAGGCAGCCAGTGCCAGCTCCCAGTTCTGAAAGCGGCGATGCAATGCCTGCAGATACGTCAGGGCAGCAGAGGTGCTTTCTACAACGCTGCGTCGACCGTCGTACCACCAGTTTTGCTCCAGACCCAGCTGACGTGCTGTGGCTGGCATGAACTGCCAGAGTCCGGAGGCGCTGACCCAGGAAAGGGCAAAGGGATCAAATCCGCTCTCGATCATGGGAAGGAGCGCAATTTCCATAGGCAGGCCCTGCCTGCGCACTTCACTGACGATGTGGTAGAGGTAGGGACGTGCACGTTCCATGGTTTTGTCGAAATAGGTGGGGTGCTGTACAAACCAGCCAATCTCGGCCTGAATCCGGGGGTTGGATCCGGTTGCGTGCAGCCGCAGTCCCCGGCGGACGACGTCCAGAAGATTGCCTGCGTCTTTCGGCGGCAACTTGGCAGCAGCGGGTGCAGGTCTGGCTGCGGCAGCCGGCCTCTTTTTTTGATCGGGGCATGTGGGACAGTCCAGCTCGCTGACGCTGACGCTGGCATGAGGCGAGGCCTTCCCGGGAGGGGCTGCACTGCTGCAAGTCCCTTCCAGAGCCAAGGTGAGAGCCAGGATTTTCAGCAATTGCGCGGAACCTGGCAAGACATCGACAAACCGCGTGCTGCCACACATCGACTAAGGCCACCCCATTGAGATCCAGTTTTTTTCGCGTCTTCTTTCTGCATTTGTACCGACTTTTCCGGCGTTCTCCGGTACTGTCTTCATTCAGTCGACAGTCCCGCACGAGCCGGCCTCGTCCCCTGTTTCAATTCCGGACGCAAGCTGCGTGGAGGAAATGCAACAGGATTCGTCGGCTGGAATGGCAGATGCGAGCCAGCTGCGGTATGTCATGGTCGTTTCAGGCCGCAAGGCAATCCCGGTGGCTGCAAGCATACATGCAAACGGCCAGTGTATCGGGGCAGCTGTCCACAACAAGAGAGCCTCTCTATGAAAACGCCGAACCGCTTTTTTATGCTGGTCTTCTGCAAAAGAGCAGCGGCAGACAGAAAAAACGGCATACAAGGCACCTCGAGCCGGGACGCGCCTGGCCATGAAGGCGTGTTCCGGGCAGTCTCCCGGGCAACCATACCAGATACCGGCCCTGCCAGGGAAAGTCTGAAGTAAAAAAGAGGCACAAGCCTCTGTTGTTACGCGTTGCAGTGCGGGTCAGCTGAGATTGCAACAGTCGCAATATATACCAGGAATCCATTTCCAGACAGTCGATGATTCCAAGGCTCCTTACAAGCATTTCCAGCCGGGAGGAAGCGGCGCAGGAGCTGGCGTTGTCTGGACGCCGGCCGTCACTGCACAGGGCTTTCCCCGCCAGGTCTTGTGGTTCGCATCGTCTGACTCCGCAGCCGGGGGACGAAAACCATTTTCAGCATCAAGATGTTTCGCATTATCACTGTCACTATCAAAGCTGTCACTATCAACGCTGTCGGATCAAAAGGTGTCTTTCCACTGGCGAATGGCAGAAAAAACTTCCACCTCTGAGCCGGGTGTCCGGGAGCCTGCGTGCCGGCTGGCGGCTTGCCGGACAGCGGGGTGTTGCGTGCGCAGAAAGGGATTGGTATCGAGTTCTTCCTGCAAAGTGGAAGGAACTGTAGGTTCGCCGCGACCTCGGGTATCCTGCGCTGCCTTGTGCCTCTGCTGAAGATGCGGGTTGTCCGGTTCCACCAGTCGGGCAAAGGCCAGGTTGGTCAGGGTGTACTCATGTGCGCAGTAGACCTGGGTCCCGGCAGGCAGGACAGCCAGGCGCTTGAGTGAGGCGAGCATCTGGGCGGGTGTGCCTTCAAACAAGCGCCCGCAACCTCCCGCAAAGAGCGTGTCCCCACAAAACAGAACGGGTGTTGTCTGTATGTGGCCAAAGTAGCTGATGTGACCGGATGTGTGTCCTGGTGTCTCGATCACGGACAAGGTACAGCCGGGCAGGTGCAGCAGGCTTCCTTCCTGCACTGGGTGTGTGACGCCGCGGATGGACTCGCTGGCCGGACCGTAAACAGGGCAGTCATTCAGGTCAGTCAAGCGAGCCACGCCTCCTGTATGATCGGCATGATGATGGGTCAGCAGAATGCCGGACAGTGTCCAGTCAGAATCCGAGCAAAAAGACGTGACTGGTGTTGCGTCTCCCGGATCTACTGCATAGCAGCGCCGGCTGCTTGTGTCGCAAAGAAGCCAGATGTAATTATCATTGAAAGCCGGTAAGCCTGTGACTGACAGCATTGTGTGTTTGCCCTGATTCGAGACTGGGGAAGATAATGGATCCTCGGGATTGCCGGACAGAGCGTCCCGGATGCGGGAGTGGCCGTTGCGGGGTGCCTTTACACTGCCTTTACACTGATTGTGAACAGCGATTCTGTTACAAAAATCAGCATAAAAAAATGGGCGCGTCAGCCTTGTGTGCCGCAGTGCGGTCTATGCTCGGACAAGCTCCTGCAGCGGATCCTACTCTTTTGATGGACTCCGTGCCAACGGACACGGACATAGCAGACAGAACATGGCTTTGGATAAAGATGATTTCATCAGTAAAGAGGTTGCCGACCGGCTGTCTTCAGCCAGAAGTTGGTTTTCTGGTGTGCGAGGGCAGAATCTTGTTAAAGAGGAGCGTCAGTTCCTGGATGCCATGCTGTCTCGCTGGCATGGTCACTACGCCTGTAGTCTGGGAATTGTTCCGGACCCGGGGCTGTTTCGGAACGCACTGATAGACTGCCCGATTCTTCTTGCTGTGCGGGAAGACAATCTTGATGGTGCCCAGGGGGCGAATGTTTTACGTCTGTCGGTGGAAGAGTGGCCCATCCGTCCCCACAGCATGCATCTTGTGGTGTTGCACCATACGCTGGAATTTGTGGACCATCCTCACGATGTGCTGCGGGAGGCGTGCCGTTCCATCAAACCGGGCGGCCACTTGATTATCGTGGGTTTCAACACCCGCAGTCTGTGGAATGCGGTCAGACTGCTGGGGGCAGGGCCAGACAGGGTTATGCGCAAGGCGCATTTCTACAAGCCTGCGCTCTTGTCAGACTGGTTGGCTCTTCTGGGTTTGCGAGTCTGTGAGTTGCAGTTTGGCACCCGTAGCTTTCCGCTACCTGGCAGGGACTGTGCAGGAAGTGGGGCCAGCAAAACGGGAACACAAAAGAAGCGGTATATGACCCAGCGGCTGGGCACTGGCTGTTTTTACATTCTGACGGCCATCAGGGACTGGGAAGCTGTGATACCCTGCCGCTCCGAACGGCCGGAAACCGCAGGTCATCGCCTGCTCAGCAGTGTGGCCTGCGCGGTGAGCGACATGAAAAATGACGGATCTTGATAATGGTAGAAATCTACACAGACGGTGCCTGTAGCGGAAATCCGGGGCCTGGTGGATGGGGCGTGCTCTGGCGCAGCGGGAGCAAGGAAAAACAACGCCATGGTGGGGATCCGGATACCACCAACAATCGCATGGAGTTGATGGCCGCTATTATCGGCCTGGAGGAACTTCGGTCGCCCTGCCAGGTAGTACTGGTGACAGATTCCCAATATGTACGACAGGGGATCACACAGTGGCTTGCTGGCTGGAAGAAGAAGAACTGGATGACAGCCAATCGCACGCCGGTGCGCAACAAGGATTTGTGGCAGCGCCTGGAAGCCGCAGCCGATCCTCACCAGATTGAGTGGCGTTGGGTCAGGGGGCACAGTGGCCATCAGGACAATGAGACGGTTGATGCTTTGGCACGCAAGGGAGCGCGGGAAGCGACGAACAGGGCAGGTGCTTTCTGATGGCGCGCACAGTCATTCTTGATACAGAAACGACAGGCCTGGAGCCGAGTCAGGGACATCGTATTATCGAAATCGGTTGCGTGGAGATGGTGGACCGTCAGCTGACTGGCAATCACTATCACGTTTACATCAACCCGGAGAGAGAGGTCGATGCTGGTGCGCGTGAGGTACACGGAATTACTGATGATTTTCTCGCAGACAAACCGGTTTTCGCTGCTATAGTTAACGACTTTCTGAGCTTTGTGTCAGGTGCTCAGCTGGTCATTCATAATGCTCCCTTTGATGTTGGCTTTATCAATCACGAACTGAGATTGCTGGGCTTGTCCGGCGGGGAGGCGCAGATTGAAGGGCGCTGCGCGGTTGCGGACAGCCTGGCTTGGGCTCGCAAAAAACATCCTGGACAAAAGAACGGACTGGATGCGTTGTGTCGGCGCTATGCGATAGACAATTCCAACCGTACGCTGCACGGTGCTTTGCTGGATGCCGAGCTGCTGGCGCTGGTTTGGCTGGCCATGACGGGGGAGCAGAAGCTGCTGTTCGCCTCGGACCAGGAAGGCAATGACGGCAGCAATGGCGGCCAGACGACCATCCGCCGCCTGACGGATCACCGACCGGCTCTGAAGGTCGTACGCGCCACGGCAGCAGAGCTGGAGCAGCATCGGGAGCGGCTGGTCGCCATCAGTAAAACGGGGGGACAGTGTCTTTGGCAGGAAGATGTGCCGCAGGAAGAGGGAACGGTGCCTGATGCGTCGGCGTGATGAAGCGCTTGTAACGCTTCGCTGGATGCCTTTTTCGGCTCTGCTCACAACAGATGTGGATGGGCCAATGTGGTGCTTCCTGATCTAACAAACTTTCTTCTGAGAAGATATGGGTCTTTAAATAGCGCTTCCGACCCAGATAGCGAGACAAGTGTTTTGTGGCAGCGGTTTTGTATACACGACAAAAGTCGGCAAATGGGAGTGTAGTTCGTACTACCAATATCAATTGTGAACAGAGCCACTATTTTCAATAGCCTTGGCTGGCGGGTTTGGCCCGGTTTTACGGGTCTGCTATCGGGGGCTTTGCTTGTGTGGCGTAACAATGATGCCTGAATGCGCTGAGCTGGCTGCGCGGAAGCGGAGATAGCGGAGATAGCGGAGATAGCGGAGGCAGAGAAGCGGGAGAGGGGCTGAGCAGCTTTCGTTCTGGGTTGGGGTTCGGTGTTTGGCTGCGGGGTGCGTTGCCCAAGGGAAGCTGTCTATGGGGTTGTTGGGGTGTTGCGGCCTGTGAGCCTGTGAGCCTGTGAGCGGAGCGGCTGCGCTGCGTGTTTCCTGACTTGGCGACTCGGCATTTATCGGATTGGCGGCTCGGCATTTATCGGATTGGCGGATTGCTGTCTGGGTCGAGCTGCACTGGCGGGGTGCGTTGCCCAAGGGAAGCTGTCTATGGGGTTGTTGGGGTGTTGCGGCCTGTGAGCGGAGCGGCTGCGCTGCGTGTTTCCTGACTTGGCGACTCGGTATTTATCGGATTGCTGTCTGGATCGAGCTGCACTGGCGGGGTGCATCACCCTGGGTGAAGGGGTTGGTGGTCTTGTTGGCGAGCGTGGGTGGGGCAGACTGCTTTTGCGTGATCTGCACTGCGCTTGAAGTCCTCGCTGCCGAGTGCGGGTGGGGCGTCTATTCATAGAGCCGCTCCCGGCTTGATGTCGGATTGACAAGTTTCTGGAAGTTGGGCTGCGAAGCTGATGGTCGACGTCACTGTCATTTTGATTGTTCTTCCCGTGTTGATCAGCATGGGACTCCTGTGGCTGGCAGCTCCCCTGCTGTTCAGAAGGGGGTGGTTGCTGCCGTGGCTGCGAGGCAGTGCTGGCTTGTTGCTGTTGGCGCTGTCGGCTGTGGGTGGCGTTCTGGCCTGGTATCTGGGGGCCTTCGTCGATACGAAACAAACCGCTCCTCTGGCGCAGGTGGAGCTGTTCGAAATGCGGCCTCACAAGTGGCGTGTTCTGATCAAACTTTACGACGGAAGGCAAGAGAGTGCTGTGCTTGCGGGTGATGTCTGGAATGTGGAGATGGAGGTTTTGAACTTTCCTTTTTCTCAGACAGTCGGGCGGATTCTGGCCCTGGGAGAGCGTTATACCGCTCTGGAGAAAGAGCAGCAGGCGCAGGAAGACAGTGAGGTGTCGCAGGGGGGCAAGCGTTCCTACAGTATTCCTTGCGCAGTTCTGGACAGCTGGTCCTTGATGCAGTTCATTGCCCGGTCACAGCTGGTGAAAGCCAGGCGCATGGAATCGCCGTGGATGCCCATGCGGGATGGGGCACGCTACAGCATCCGGTTCAAGGACGGGAAGTTTGATATACGTTCAGCGGCCCCTCTCTCGTAGTTGTGTCGCTCATTCGCTGGTGTGCCCCGGCGGCATGATCAGCCTGTGGCAGCTGGCGGCATCAAACCTTCTGGCACAGGAGGCGGGCTGCCAGCGGTTCAAGGACGGGAAGTACGATAGGGGTTCAGCGGCCCCTCTCCCGTAGTTGTGTCGCTCATTCGCTGGTGTGCCCTGGCGGCATGATCAGCCTGTGGCAGCTGGCGGCATCAAACCTTCTGGCACAGGAGGCGGGCTACCAGCGGTGCAAGGACGGGAAGTACGATATATGTTCAGCGGCCCCTCTCCCGTAGTTGTGTCGCTCATTCGCTGGTGTGTCCCGGCAGTATGATCAGCCTGTGGCAGCTGGCGGCATCAAACCTTCTGGCACAGGAGGCGGGCTGCCAGCGGTTCAAGGACGGGAAGTTTGATATATGTTCAGCTATATGTTCAGCGGCCCCTCTCCCGTAGTTGTGTCGCTCATTCGCTGGTGTGCCCTGGCGGCATGATCAGCCTGTGGCAGCTGGCGGGATCAAACCTTCTGGCACAGGAGGCGGGCTGCCAGCGGTTCAAGGACGGGAAGTTTGATATACGTTCAGCGGCCCCTCTCTCGTAGTTGTGTCGCCCATGCGCTGGTGTGCCCCGGCGGTATGATCAGCCTGTGGCAGCTGGCGGCATCAAACCTTCTGGCACAGGAGGCGGGCTGCCAGCGGTTCAAGGACGGGAAGTAGGCTAGAGGTTCAGCGGTCCTTACTCTCGTATGGAGAGTCGCCTCTGCGCTGGTGTGCTCCTGCGGAATTACCAGCTCGTGTCAACTGGTGGCATGGTAGCGTCAAGGCTCTGTTCACAGTAAATGTGGGTTGAGCCAATGTGATTCTTCCTGATCCCACAAACTTTCTTCTGAGAACAGATGGGTCTTTCAATAACACTTCCAGCCCCTATGGCGAGACAAATGTGTCGTGGCAGCGGTTCCATATCTTCGACAAAAAACGGCAAATGGGGCTGTAGTTCAGGTCTCCAATATTTATTGTGAACAGAGCCGGCAGCAAGCCTTCTGACAGAGGAGGCGGGCTGCCAGAGACCTGTAACACCCCGACAAAAGATATGGACAGGCAACGAGTAACATGGCAGGTGCCTGGCGCCGCTCATTGACGCATCAGGAGGTTCCAGAAAAAACGTCGCAGTACACTAATCGTGCAGCGCCAGGCTGTCGAGCAGCGCGAGTACCTCGGCGGTTTTTTCTTCCATCAGTTGCCGGTTGCTGCGGCTCTCGACATTCAGTCTGACCAGCGGTTCTGTGTTCGACAGGCGCAGATTGAATCGCCAGGAGTGCATATCCACGCTGACGCCGTCGGTGCGGTCCACCCCGACAGCATCCCGTTCATAGGCACCAGGAAGCTGTTCAACGACAGCAGAGGCATTGGCTATGCGGCGATTGATTTCACCCGACGAAGGAAAAGCGGCCACCCGTTCACTGACCATGGCAGACAGAGGGATATTGCGTGTCGAAAGCAGCTCGGCGATCAACAGCCAGGGAATCATTCCGCTGTCACAATAGGCAAAATCCCGAAAATAGTGGTGGGCACTCATTTCGCCACCGTATATGGCATTCTCCTGGCGCATGCGCTCCTTGATAAAAGCGTGCCCGGTTTTGGACATGACAGGGATGCCCGCCGCTTCTGTCACTATGGATTGTGTATTCCAGATCAGTCGTGGATCGTGAATGATCTTTTCACCGGGTGACCGGCGCAGGAAGGCTTCGGCCAGAAGCCCGACAATGTAGTAGCCTTCGATAAACGCGCCCCGTTCGTCAAACAGGAAACAGCGATCAAAATCGCCATCCCAGGCTATACCCATGTCAGCCTTGTGTTCCATGACGGCATGGGCTGTTGCCTGTCTGCATTCCGGCAACAGGGGGTTCGGGATCCCGTGCGGGAAGTTGCCATCCGGTTCATGCTGTATTTTTATGAAGTCAATGGTAGCGCCCATGCACGCAAAGCGTTTTTCCAGAGAGTCCACGACATGCCCTGCCGCGCCATTGCCGGCATTGACGACCAGCTTGAGGGGCTTGAGTGCCGCCACGTCAATGTAACCGAGCAAGTGATCCACATATTCTGGAACAACAGATTTCTTCGTCACAGTGCCCCGGGAAGCGGCAACAGGCGGGAAAGCATTTTCTTCTGCCAGCGTCTGAATGGCCCGGAGACCGGAATCGCCACTGATCGGCAGGGCATGTTTGCCTACCAGTTTCATGCCGTTGTAATCCATCGGGTTATGGCTGGCGGTGATCTCAATACCGCCATCAACATTCAGGGAACTCATGGCAGAGGCGGCAAAATAGACCTCTTCGGTTCCGGTCATGCCAAGGTCTACAACATCAATGCCGCTGTCGGTCAGGCCACGCGCCAGGGCGCGCTTGAGAGCTTCGGACGTGAGTCGTACATCGGCCCCCACAGCAACAGACGCTGGTTTGAGATAGGCAGCGTAGGCGCGTCCTATACGGTAGGCAATGTCGTCATCAAGCTCGCTGCCGAGCTGGCCGCGGATATCGTAGGCTTTGAAACAGTTCAGTTTTTTCATCAAGTCAGCAAGCTGTGGATGGTTGAAAGAATAATGTATGGGGAACCGTGCCGCTCCCCCTGCCGGTCTGGTGCCCTGCATCTGTGCCACCTGGCCTGTACGACAGATGCCCTGCGCGCGTTCTGGTCTGTGCCAGCCTGGCACAAAACCTCTGTGAAATTCTCCCGAACATCGGCTCCATATCTCTGGTTTCCTTATCTGGCAGGCCGTTGTGCAGAGGTCACTTGCATTGGCGGCCAGTCAGCCTGTCTGAGGCTCTCTCGTGCAGGTTGCTCGGTGCCCGCCTCTGCGCAGGCCTTGCCGCGCTCAGCCGCGCAGGGCGTATCCGGAGCGGGTTGCCGTTGTTTTTCTGGCGGCGGCTACGCGTCCGGACCGCCTGAAGCGGCTCTGCCTGCCGGGGGCAAGGGGGCTTGCTCGCGTGTGGGATCGCTGTCAGGCCGCTGCCAGCTGCGCACTTTGGCGATCACACCCAGCTCTACGTTGTCTATATAGGCTGTTTTATCCAGAGTCATTTGCTTGCTGGCGAAAAAAGGCCGGCTGTGCGAGTAGTAGACCGTGTCGGCCGGCCAGCACTTGAGCGCATGACCGGGCGGCGGGAATAAATGGTCAGGCTGAGACGCTATTGCCAGCGAAGCCACGGGTTCCGGCGGCGCCAGCACCGGTGTATCCGCCAGTATGTGCTCAAGAGGGCGTACCGGATTGATTTCTTTGAACCAAAGTCGTGTTTCTATGTGTACGAAACGCTGTCTTGAAACAAGAAGGGCGCCTTCGAGTTGGTAGTGCCGGCCTGCCCGGGGAGAAGCCATTACAGACACCGCGACCGGCCTGGTGCCCGACTGCAATGGCATGCGCCAGCTGTTGTTCCAGAGCAGTTGATACTGTGGGGAACTGCGCAAAATGGCAGCCTGGCGTGCCAGTCCGGAGCTGGCCTCCGGCAGTGCAACAAAGGCTTCGGCATCCGAACAGGGAGGCGAGGGTTGCTTCAGGGTGACCATGCGGGCAGGCATGTGGTGTTTGTGTGAACCACCGGGAAGGCTTTCGGCCGAGGCGTCTGCATTGGCGTGGCGGAACACGAGGACATCAACCTGATACCAGGGCACATCCTCTTTCACGCGCTCTTTCACGCGGCTCGAGTCGGGTGCCGGCCGGCTGGGCGTCTGGGCGGCCAGTTGGCCTGAAGCGGGCAGCAACAAAAGCATGCCCAGCAGCACTGATAAAAGGGTGCAGGAGGCTGGCGTCTGGCCCTTGTTGTGGCCCGGAGCGGGAGCCTGTCCTGGCAGAGTCGTTGCCAGGCGAGCAGAAGCGGGGTGTAGAGCATTGGGTTTCATAAGGTGAATAGTGGTTCTCTTTCAGGGCTGAAAGCCTGTTGCTGCCCTCTGTTTGCCTGCCACAGCACCACCGCCGCCCGTCCGGCGGGCAGGCGGCGGGAATCGGTGCTGACACCAGAGAGCGTTATACGCCGATCAGGCCAGATTGGCGAGAAGCTGGTCTGCCGTCTGGAAACGTCTTTCAATGCTTGGCGTGCCAGTGAGAAGTTTCAGGGAGCAGGGACCTGCCAGTTTCAGTTGTCCAGGCTGTTTCTGAACCAGGGTGATGACCTTGCCAGGGTCGATGTGCGTGCTGTCCGAGAAATCAATCCGCCCACCGTTGGGGCCTATATCAAGACGTTCTACACCGATTTGTTCCGCGCGCTGGCGAAGTTCTGTCTGACGGAACAGGCGTTTGAGCGGATCGGGCAGCAGGCCAAAGCGGTCAATCATTTCGATCTGGAGCTCCCTGAGTTGCTCTGATGACGACGTGGAGGCAATGCGTTTGTAGAAAACCAGACGCATACGGGCATCGGGAACAAAGTCTTCGGGAATCAGTGCGGCAGTGTGCAGATTGATCGTAAGTCCTGGCGTCAGGGAGCGCTCGGGGTCGGGGGAAAGGCCGGCCTTGATGTCCCTGGCAGCGTGCTCGAGCATATCCATGAACAAGCTGAAGCCCACAGTCTGAATCTGTCCGGACTGTCCTTCGCCGAGCAGCTCGCCTACGCCCCTGATTTCCATATCGTGGGTGGCCAATGTAAATCCTGATCCCAGATCCTGTGACTTTTCTATGGCTGCGAGTCGTTGTCTGGCATCAGTGTTCAGACGGGCCCCGGCGGGGGTCAGCAGCCAGGCCCAGGCCTGGTGGTGGGAGCGCCCCACCCGGCCCCGCAATTGGTGCAGCTGGGCCAGCCCCAGGGCATCGGCCCGGTTGATGATGATGGTGTTGGCACTGGGAATATCAATGCCGGTTTCGATGATGGTGGTGCACACCAGAAGATTGAAGCGCTTGTGATAGAAGTCCTGCATGACAGATTCCAGCTCCCTTTCGCGCATCTGGCCGTGGGCCACGGCAATGCGCGCTTCCGGTACCAGGGTTTCAAGGTCGCGGGCGGCTTTGTCTATGCTCCTGACTTCGTTATGCAGGTAGTACACTTGTCCGCCGCGTCCCAATTCTCTGCATACGGCTTCCCTGATCAGGTTGTTGTCGAAAGCGTGGATGAATGTTTTGACGCAGAGGCGGCGTGCCGGCGGTGTGGCGATGATGGACAGATCCCTGAAGCCGGACAATGACATGTTGAGTGTGCGCGGAATGGGGGTGGCCGTCATGGTGAGTATGTCTGCCTGGGCTCTGAGGGCCTTGAGCCTGTCCTTGTGTCTGACGCCGAACCTGTGTTCCTCGTCGATAATCACCAGCCCCAGCTGGGCGAAGCGCATGCCTGGCTGGAGCAGCTTGTGGGTGCCGATCAGGATATCAATTTTGCCCTCAGCCAGCTTTTCGCGCATGGCTGCCAGCTGTGTTGCCGAACGGAAACGGGACATGACGTCCACAGTGACAGGCCACTCGGCAAACCGGTCGCGAAAGGTTTCGTAGTGTTGCTGGGCCAGCAGGGTGGTGGGGACCAGCAGGGCTACCTGACGTCCTCCATGGGCGGCCAGGAAAGCGGCACGCAGGGCAACCTCGGTCTTGCCGAAGCCTACATCACCGCAGACAAGGCGATCCATGGGGTGCGGGGAGGTCATGTCCTGCACCACAGCGTCAATGGCGGATTGTTGATCGGGTGTGGTTTCGAAGGGAAAGCCGGCGCAAAAGGCCTGGTAATCAGGGCCCGGTGGCGGACAGGCAAAGCCTGCGCAGGCCTTGCGGCGTGCGTAGATATCCAGCAGCTCGGCCGCGCTGTCGCGTGCTTTTTCTGCCGCCTTGCGTTTTATCTTGTTCCAGTGGTCCGTTCCCAGACGATTGAGCTGTACTGGGGCATCCCCTGTGCTGCTGTAGTGACTGATCAGATTCAGGGACGCGACGGGCACGTAGAGCGCGGCCTCGTTAGCGTATTCGAGCTGCAGAAACTCCTGCATCTGGCCATCGACTTGCAGCGTGACCAATCCCCGGTACAGCCCTATGCCATGATCCAGGTGCACAACGGCAGCGCCTTTCTTGAGCTCTTCGAGATTGCGCAACAGATTTTCGACCTGATGCGTGCTCTGCTTGCGTCTGCGACGCTGCATGACCTGGCCGCCCAGCAGCTGGGTCTCGGTTATCAGGATCAAGGGCGGTTGTTGCAACCACAAGGGGGCGTCCAGCGGTGCCGTGGTAATGGCCAGCGGCTGCTCGCCCTGAACGAAGGCCTGCCAGCTTGTGACGGGGGCAGGGTGTATATTCGCGCGTCCCAGCAGCTCCAGCAGGCTTTCGCGTCGTCCAGGCGACTCGGCCGTCAGCAGCACCCGATGGTCGGGGGGCAGGTCGGCCAGGAAGGCTTGCAGCCGACTCAGTGGGTTTTCGCTGCGGGCTATGACGGTCAGTTCCGGCAGCGGCTGGCAGCCGATGTTCTCACGTCCGGCCTTGTGGGGCTGAACTTCCTCGGTCAGGCTGATTTGTGGATGGGCTTTGAGATGCTGCCCGAATGCGTTTTCTTCAAGGAAAACGCGCGCGGGAGGCAACAACGGGCGCTCCGGATTGTGGCGTGCATTCTCGTAGCGCCGGTGAGCTTCTGCCAGAAATTGCTGCACCCGGGTCGAAAGAGCGCTGCTGGTGACCAGCAGGGTTTGGGCAGGAAGATAGTCAAACAGCGTCTCTGTGCGTTCGAAAAACAGGTCGAGAAAATACTCCAGGCCGGGGGAAGCCATCCCTTTGCCGATGTCCTGATAGAGGGGACACAGGCGCGGGTCATTATCGAAAGTGGCTTTCCAGGCCTTGCGGAAATGATCGCAAGCGGCCGGAGACAGCGGAAACTCATTGGCGGGCAGGAGATATACCCGCTCGTGTTGTTCCACAGTGCGTTGCGTCTCTGGATCAAATGTGCGCAGGCTGTCGATTTCATCGTCGAGCAGATCTATGCGCCATGGCTGGCGGCTGCCCATGGGAAAGATATCCAGCAAGGAACCGCGCGGCGCGTATTCGCCGTGCGCCATCACGGTGCTGACGCGACTGTAGCCGGCGGCTTCCAGCTGATGCTTCCACTCCTGCCAGTTGAGCCTGTCCCCCCTGGCCAGAACGAGACTGTTGCCCTGTAGCCAGCTGCGGGGGCACAGGCGGTGCAGGAGCGTGGAGACGGGAACGATCAGGACGGCCTGTGTAACGGACGGGAGCCGATGGAGCGTGCGCAGGCGTTCAGAGACAAGATCGCGGTGCGGTGAAAACGGATCATAGGGGAGGGTTTCCCAGTCAGGAAACTGGAGCAGTTCCGGCGAGGAGGGACCTTGCTCTGGATGGGAACTGGCAAGGAAAAAGCTCAGTTCCCTGTGCCAGTTCTCTGCCTGTTCTGTGTCGCTGGCGATGACCAGGGAGAGTCCCGGGTGTTGGCGGGCTATATCTGCAATAGCGCAGGCGCTGGCCGCGCCTGAAGCCTGTCCCCAGATGCGTTTGTCTGCTGGTGCTGCCGGCAGCCTGTTTGCGATCGGGCTCATTCCGTTCCTGTCTGACAAAGTGAACAATTGAGGTGGCGGAATTCTATGGGCTGCGCCACCAGGATGCCAGTCTTTCAAGAGCGGGTTTGTCGATTTCCCTGTGCAGAGCTGGCATCACCTGGACATGCGGGGTGCCGGAGTGAACCCGGGCTTTGAAGGACGCGGGCGCCTGGGCGCCGGCCTGCGCCGGGGGGACGATGATCGCTGTCACCAGAGCTGGGCAAGACAGCTTGCAGGCCCCGCTCCCGGGGAAATGTGCGCGGCCCGGGCGTCATCGTGGGGGGGCATTGGGACCTGCCGGTTATCGCAGGCCACGCGCACACCGCCTCTGAGGTGCGTCAGGCCCCCGGATTTTGTTGCTGTTGCACTCTGTCCTGATCAGTGGCAACCCTCAGCTGCCATGCCACTGGCGTCTTGTCGGTGCTGGCGGTCAGCAGGGACAAGCCGTCAGGTGTCGGCAGCAGACTGACCTGCGGCGCTCCGGTGACCGCCGCAGCTTTCCGGACGAGCTGTCCCCGCTGATCTGTTCCATAAATGCACAACTTGCCTGTCGGTCCGGTCATAGTGGTGCAGAACAGACCGTGGCTATTCAATACGCGGGCCCTGGGGGGGGGAGCCTCGGGGGCAAGCTCGCTGAGTTGGTCTATCTTCTGCCAGAGTTTGGCGCCCCGGCGTTGCCAGAGGCTCACTGTCTGTTGGCAGACGCGCACCAGGGCATGACCTGTGACAGACAACATAATGTAACGCAAGGCGTCGTCAGCAGGATCGTCGGGTTGTAGGGGAAGTATCGCTGTTTCTGCGTATAACCATCCGTTTTTCTCGCTGTGCTCCCAGAACAGGATCTTGTGTGCGCAGCAGGGAATCGCCAGTCGGCGACAGTCCTGACTGAAAAGGATATTGGACTGCAGTGCCGGCTTGTCATCGACGGGAAGGGCGCAGGCTATATCCAGCCGGGGCTGGAGTTTGCGCTCGGCATCCAGTTCCCATAGACAAACCCGCCCGCTGGCCAGCAGGCCCAGCAGGTAGAGGGAGGCTGGGCTATAGCTGAGCGCCAATATGTCCTCCTGGTGCGGCAGCGGCGTTTCCTTGCAGCCCCACTGGCCTGGCAGGGCGGGGGTCAGATCCGGTTCCCAGATATGCATCTGCGGGCAGGCACTGTCTGGCTCGAAGGGGAAAATGGCCAGGGCCAGCTGTTCACAGGTTGGCGCAAGGGCCATGGCGCAGAGATGGCCCTGATAGTTTGTTGCCACACAAAGACTCCTGCCCTGGTCGTCCCCCGGCCAGCGGATCAGACAAAGCAAGGGGTCGTGGGTTTGCTGGTGTGAGTACAGAGCCATCAGGCTTCCCCCCACCAGGCCATGCAGACTCTTGCACTGGTATGGGCCGTTTACCTGGCCCACGGGTGAGGGGTGCCAGCTGGCCATGTCGGGGCAATCCGGGTCTGCCTGTCTGTGCCAGCGAAGTATCTGACCGTCTTTATGAGCGGAGAACAGTGTGTCTGGTTGCTTTTCACAAAAAGCGATCTGTTCCACAGGCTGCCAGGGTCTGGGCATGAGTATTTCCTGTTGCCACCGGTCCTGTCTGGCGGCATGAATGTGCAGAAAGCCGCAGGCAAGCGCGGGTGCCAGCCGTTGAGCTGTTGCCAGCCAGCGGCCGCAGGGGCTGAAAGTGGCGCGGGTGACAGGGAGCATTTCTTCCATCGGCACTGCGTCCAGGGTCAGCTGGTCGGCTTGAGTGATGCGTTGATGCAGGCTGTGCAACAAGAGTCCTGATAAACACCGGCGTGCTGTCAACTCCTGCTGTTGAGCACTCAGCAGGGCTGCTGGCGGTAGCAGGAGCTTGTGCTGTTTGAGCAGGTCCTGCTGCCGTAACAGTGCCTGGAGCTGGCGTTGCAGCGCGGTATTGTGGCTCACCAGAGAAGGGTGGAGACGGCAGCTATAATCGATGGCCCAGTCGCTGTGGGCCGGCGGCCGCCGGGTTTGTCGCGCGTTCCAGCGGGCCAGGCGCAATCGGGTGGTGGGGAGCTGGGCATACCAGCGGCGACAGACCAGCGCACAGGAGAAGTGATCGGAGACCGGCAGGTAGCAGAAGATGTGGTCCAGCAGTTCGGGCGGCAGTGCGGTGATGCCTCTTTGAACAGGACTGCAGTTCATGGAGCCGGTCTGCGCCGGGGCGATGGCCGTTGGCTGATGCTCGCCGTGTTGCAGTGCCTGT
Organism: Kistimonas sp. bin40; assembly: GCA_002238585.1. GTDB lineage: Bacteria > Pseudomonadota > Gammaproteobacteria > Pseudomonadales > Endozoicomonadaceae > Sansalvadorimonas. The sequence goes on from MPMQ01000023.1 coordinate 20,456, forward strand.
TGGGGCCTGGGAGGCCGCAAGGATTGCAGTTGGCCGGTGCTGGCTGTGGCGCGAGCAACGGCGACAGACTTCTTGCGTCGATACTGTACTGGCTGAGACCTGCCGGGTGTCCGGCGGCGGGTGTCAGGGTTGGCTTTGTGTTTTTTTGCCGGGGAAGGTGATGAAAGCGGCAAGCTTGGCGGTCTCATTATTCATAGACTTCCTTGTTTGTTGCGCAGTCTCTGGAAACGTGTTTTTTTTGCACACTCAATGATTGGACCTGCTGCCTGCCCTCAGGTTCCCTGGGTAGTGGTCAGTGGTCAGTGGTCAGTGGTCAGTGGTCAGTGGTCAGTGGTCAGCTGGTGCCCGGGAGATTGCTGGTGGCTCCTGCGATCACGAAAACGGTGTACGTCGGTCAGTTTTCCCGTCGTTGGAGACAAGGGTCAGTAGCCACAGGCTGTGATGCCCATGGGCATCGGTGACTTGCAGGGAAAGTGCGTCTGGTGAAGCCTGCAGAGCGGCCACAGGGACGCCGAGGGTGGCCTGCGCTTTGGTTGTGAGCCTTCCCTGCGTATCCAATCCATAAAGGCCAAGGTGCCCCCTGTCTCCATGCGCCGTCACACAGAGCAGGCCGTGGCCATCGAGAAGAAGGGGCGCGCAAAGACTCGGCGTTGCGCTTTGTTGCGTCTGTCTGAGCAGGCGCTGCCAGTGAGCCTGCCCACACGCAACCAGATGTCGAAGGACCTGTGCGTCACGCGAACCAGAGCCCGGCCATCAGAGGACAGCTGTATGTAGCGCAGTTTGTCTCCCGCCGAGGCACCGGATTCCGGTGGAATTGTCAGTGTGTCTTCTGGCTGCCACAGGTTTTTTTGCGTGCGCGTCCAGAGCTGGATCTGATGTGAGGTGCCGGGGACTGCCAGGTCATGGCGGTTGTGACTGAAAAGCTTGTTGGACAGGAGAGTCTGGCGGTCATCCAGGGGCAGGGTGCAGGCTATATCCAGCTGGGGCTGCAGCATGCGCCGGGTGTCCGGTTTCCACAGGCGCAGCCGATTGTTGGCCAGTATGGCCAGCAGGGTCTGAGCGTCTGGACTATAACTCAAGCGCAATGCGACTTCACCGGCTGCCAGGAAGCTGTGCTGAAAGCCCCATTGTCCTGGCTGCTGGCTGCCGGCTGTTGAGATCCGGTTCCCGGATGTCTATGGTCCGACTGCCGGGGCCTGCGCTGGCCACTGCCAGCTGTTCATGGGTGAGAGCAAAGTCCGTGGCGGTCGGTAGCAGCTTGTACTCTTTTGATACGCTGTCCTGCCAGCGCATATCACCCCGGCCGGGGGTCAGCAGCAGACGGGCCTGAAGCGGCTTCCGGCTTTTTAACAGGGCCAGCAGACTCCGCCAGCATGTCCTTGAAGCGAGACACAACACCAGTCGGGGTCGACATGATGTCCGGAGACAGGGTGCCAGCTGCCATGGTCGGGGTCCGGGTGCCAGCAGAGTAGCTGGCCACCGGCGTGGGCCGTGAATAACCTGTCCGGCTGTCTGCCACAAAAAGTGAAAGCCTCTACATGATGTCTCACAAAGGGACGATCTTGTGCCGGGGCTCTGGCAGGGCCCGGGCCTTGCAGCCTGGTTTCCTGTCCTGGTTCTGATTGTTCCCTGGGAATCGGGATCAGCGGCTGCTCCTGCCACAGGCCTTGCGTCCACTTGTAAAGGGAGCACAGGTTATACAGAGCAGGCCTTGCCAGCAGCGGTTGGGTGATGACCAGCCAGCGGCTGCAGCGGCTGAAGCCTGTGGAGCGGGCGGCAAACGCAGGGACAAGGTGTTCCCTGACCTTGAGGCAGCTGGGTGTCAGCCTGAGCGTACTGGCCTGGGTGATCTGTTGATGCAGGCCCGCCAGCACCAGTGCGGACAGGCAGCCACGCGCCCTGGCCTCCTGCTGCTGCAGGGAGTTTGGTGCGGTGGGCTGTGCCAGGAGTCGGTGTTGTTGGAGAAGGTCCTGGTGGCGTAGCAACTCTTGATGTTGGAGCAGCAGCATGGGCACAAACGGGTCCTTGTGACCTGCCAGCCAGGGCTGGATGCGGCTGCTGTAACCCGCCGCCCAATGGATGCTGAGTCGGCGCTGCCAGGCAGACGCTTGCTTCATGCACTGGGCTACCAGTGTGCGAGTCTGGAGCATAGGGGCGTGCCAGCGATAGCAGACCCGTGCACATTGGGTATGATCGGAGAACGTCAGGCAAGCGAATATCTGGCAGAGCACCTCGTCTGGAAGTGCTGCGATTGTCGTATGGCTGCGGTATGCGTCCGGCCCGCTGGCGTCAGCGGGTGATTGTGGAGCAAGCACAGTGGCAGAGGCCACCGGCCTGTTGGGTGTCGGCGAGCGGGTGTTGCTGTCAGAGCTGGGCGACAGCGAAGCTGTAAACGTCAAGGGGCTGCTCATGATGGTGCTGCCTTTTTTCAGCTGTCCCTCCCTGCATCGGGGGGCGATTTTTATGCCAGATAGCGGTTGGACAGGCGTGATGGACTGCAAGTTCCTCCGGGGTGGGGCCTCCTTGCATTGATGGGGGTGGAACGCCTGTTCTTCATGCCAGGCCATCCTGCCGGGCTGTGGACAGAGTGATCAGAGCACCAGTGGACACGGGCATGAGAGCCAGGGCCGGCAGCTGTGCAGGTTCCGGGCGTGCCTGTATCCCTGTCTGCTGTCCTGCGCCACAGGAGGAGAGTATGGTACTCAACAGTCTGTCCAGAGACTGTCGCCACGGGCACGTCACCGCTGGAGCAGCACCGCCGCCTGAAAGTGTCACAGGTGCAGGTGACCAGGCTATGGTCTTTTCCGGGTCCAGGCAAGGTACTTTCCTTCTGATTCTGGCTGTTTCCTGGGGGGCCGTGCTTGCGGTTGCTTGTTATGAGAGCACAGCTGAGGAAAGACCGGCGTTGTGCGTGTCGTCACCCCTGCCGGACAGGCTATGGCCGTCAGTCTGCTGAGTGCTCGTGCGCTTGCCCGCAGTGCTGCCGGGCATCTTGCTGTGCAATCTGGCGGGCGGGTTGCGTGCCGGGTACACCGGTCAGTTGTAGAATGAGGGGTGGAGCGCCTTGCAGTTGCAGCCGTAGCGACAGTCCGTCCGGGCTGCAACGTACCTGCAATACTGGCTTGCCAACACAAAAAGTGGCCTTTCTGACAAACTGTCCCTCGTCATCAGGCCCATTAATCCAGAGTTCACCTTGCGGTCCACTGACTGTGAGACAGAGTCTGCGCGAAGGTGGCAGGAAAAGAGCCAGGGGAGGCGGGTCACCAGTGTTTGCTATCCGGCGATGTACCACGTGCATCCAGCGGTCGGCGTTGTCCAGATAGTAGATGTCTACCTGGCCAGTACAAACCCGCATGAGTGTGCGGCCATCGGTGGACTGTATCATCCCGAGCAAAGTGGTATGAACAAGGTCGCCGGCTACTGCCGGGATGCTCAATTTGTCCCCTTCTCTCCAACAGCCGTCCTGACCTTTGTACAGGGCCAGAGCACCCCACCGACAGCAAGGCACGATCAATTGCTGACTGTTATCCAGAAAATACAGATTGAAAATTTCTTTTTCTGCTGGCTGGCTGAGCGGGCAGTCGAGAGTTATATACCGTTCCCGCAGCGGCTGGTGCCGGGTATCCAGATTCAACAACGCGAAGCGACCGTCACTCAAGCCGATCAGTAGATAGTGACCGTCCGGGCTGAGCTTCATGTGCTTGAGCGTGGCATCCTGGAGCAGCAGGCTGTACACCCGGCAGCTCCAGGATGGGTGGTCGGCGTCCCGGTTCTTGCTCCAAAGGTGCACGGCATTATCGTACTGGTCCAGTTGTGCGCGGGGTGTCGCCAGTGCCAGAGCCAGTTGGCATCCGTCCCCTGCCCAGGCGATAGTGACAGGCTGTTTGGTGTAGGGTTGCACCCGGGGTTGTCCCCAGTTGCGCTCATTGTCCGCAGGGCTGAAAAAGAGAAGCCGAGCCCCCCAGCCTGACTGTTGGTTGCAGCAGAGTACAATCAAGTCGCCGTCATTGGTGGTCTTCATGTTGGTGAGGGCGTATGGCTTGTCCACTTTATACAGGCGTGTGCGATTCCAGTGTCCGCTCGGGAAGGGAGTACTGGCTGGCCAGTGTCTGTACAGGCGTGTGTAATCCTGTTGCGCATCATCCGGTGCTCTCTGCCACACCATGATTTCCCGGTTGTGGAAACTGATTATGGTGGCAGCCGGCTTACAGCAAAAACTGGCGAGAGAGGGAGGGCGCTTCGGCGCGGGAGGAACCAGTTCTTCTTGCCAGCCGTTGTCGTTCCAGCCATGAATTCTCATAACGGGGACGTCTGTCTTTGTTCTTGTCTTTGATGGAGCCAGGCATTCTGTAGCAAACCAGCGGCCGCAGGGGCTGAAACAGAAGGTTCTTACAGGCAGGGGGGCTGCCCCGCTGATGGTCGCTGGCTCCAACGCCAGGTGGCGCGTCTGGCGTATCTGTTGATCCAGGCAGTAGCGCAGGAAGCCAGGAAAGCTTGGGGCCGCTTGCGGCTCTTGCTGCCAGGCTTGTAGCCTGGGCAGCAGTTCGCATCCCAGGCGTTCCAGCCAGGGGCTGATGCGGCAGCTGTAGGCGCTTGCCAGCCAGGACTCGCTTGAGCGTTGATAGAGTGAACCCTGGGTTATCCACTGGCCGATAGCCCGCATCCTGGGGTCAGGCAGGTTGGCGTACCAGTGGCGGCAGACCAGCGCACATTGACTACGGGTGGTGGCGGGCAGGTAGGAGAATATCCGGCACAAGAGTTCGCCCGGCAGTGATTGGGGCCGAGGCAGGGGACCCAGCAGGGCAGAAGCCAGCGGTGCGCTGACCTGCCTCGGCCGGGCCGGGGCCAGAGGTCCGGGCGCGTCAGGAGGGGGGCTGATGCGGCGGGGCGGCGCGTCCAGGGCCGCCGGGGCGGGCGGGCGACCAGGGTGAGGCCGGTCAGACAATAGCGATGTCCCCGCTGCACTGGCCTGCGCGAGTGGGGGACTCTGGGCTGGGGGCATGGCCATGATCTGTTCACCTGCCGGAACGAAAAAACTGCTCTATGTTTGAGACAGCTCAAGGAACGAGAGAGTTCCGTTCGCTGGAGCCTTGGTGGCGGATGTGCCAGCTCCCGGCGGGTGGGACGGTCAGGTGCGGGGAACGGGCCCGTTTGTCAGAGCGTCTCATCCGGTTCAGGCCGTCCGGGGATAGAGCGATAATTGCGGGGGGGCTCAGCAGAGCAGGTCAGATGCAGGAAGTTCAAGTTGTTGGCGAAGCCGGTGATCAGGGTCAGCCCATCCGGGGATATGCATGCTGTCGAGCAGAGGGGGGAGCATCTGGAGTTACCAACTGAGCTGTCCATACTGGTCCGGTGCATGAAGTACCAGGCGGGTCTGTATGCCTTCCGCTATGGTAGCGATTACCGCGCTGAGCTCTGGCAGGAGTAGCTGCGGACAATGGACGCGTTTCTTCTGGCGTTGCATCAGAAGGTGCCACTGACCATCTGTGTTCATGTGCCAGATGGCCCAGGCTCTCCCGGTTTCCCGGGCGAGGATTTTCCCATCGGGCGAGAATTTGATTTTGAGCACGTCTGGATTCGCATGCTGTTCGAGCGTGGGCGGCGTCTCCAGTGTGGAGCCTCCCAGCCATTGATCGTCCTCACTCAGGTTCCATAGCTGCATCTGGCAGGGGGAGCGGGGGACGACCAGCTGTCGGCCATCGTTGCGAAAGGGCGCATATTCTGACAGGGCTGTGGTGGGCGAGGGGACAAAGCAGGGGAGTTCCAGCTGTAACAGCAGGATCCTGTTGTGTGTATCGAGTTGCCACAGGGACAGTTGCCGGTTTTCTCTCAGGCCCAGCATGTGGCGGGCTTCGGGGCTGAACTGGAGCTCAAGCAGAGGGGCCGGGCGACAGCTCAAGGTATAAAGCTGGGCGCTCCAGTCTTCGCGCCCGGCTGTATTGAGTGCTTTTCCCCAGAGCAGCACAGAACTCCTGTAGATGCTGGGCGGCTTGCGCGGCTGGTTGGCAGGCTGGGTGCACGCGGTGTTGAAACACAGGGCCACCAGATTTTTCTTCAGCACCCATGTAACGACAGCAGGTTCTCTCCAGTAGTGTTGTGTGTAACGAGGCTGCCAGCTTTGCTGAGTGATCAGAGAATCCGAAGTCAACATCAGGCAACCTTCGGCCGGCCTCTGCCAGAAAAACAGGCTGATCAAATCGCCGCTCTGCATGGGAAGCAGTGTGTGCTTGTCGCATGCAAGCGGAAGACTGTACAGTTCTTGTGCGCACCAGTGCCCTGAGTCTGGCACTCTGCGCCACACGAACGCATCAGGGCCATGAACATTCAACAGCCTGTCCGGAGCATGGCTTGCGAACAGGAATTTTGTGACAGGCGTGTCGGGCGCAGGGAGCAGCGTTTGCGTTTGCCAGCCTCCGTTTTGCCAGCCATAGAGACGCAGCAACAAGGGACCTGTGCCATGGAGCCGCCAGCCTGTGGCCAGCCAGCGGCTACAGGAGCTGAAACTGTGCAGGCACATGTGCTCTGTCGGCCTCCGGGGGCCGGTCACGGGTTTCAGACAGAGTTTTCCGGCCGGGAGGCGCGGCCGTTGCAGGCAGTATTGAACAAGAGCCGCCAGCAGTCGATGGGCACCTGGTTGTGGCCAGCATTGGCGGGGAGGGCTGGAAACACTGTCTGGAGCCTTGCATTGATCAGACAGGAAAACGCCGTATCTGGCGAGATAGCGCGCAGGCTCGTACAGTTTCTTTCGCCTGGGCGTCTGTTGCAGCAGCTACCGATGCGGATCCTTGTCATCCTTGTCATCCTTGTCATCCTTGTCATCCTTGTCATCCGGATGTGTCAGCTGCAGCAAGCGCACCTGGTTCCCGTCGTTGATCACCAGGCTGAGTCCGTCGGCGCTGGTGCCCCTGAGCGGGCCCGGGATGATCATCTGGGCTTGTCTGACGAGCTGTCCTTGCAGGTCCGGTGCATGAATCCACAAGCGCGTCCCTGCGTCCGCCACTTCCTCGTTTGCTGTCGTGTAGATGGCCGCGCCGACACCTGAATGCAATTCCGGGGGAGCGGGTCTGTCGTTCCGGTTGTTTTGACGGTGCATCAGCAGTTGCCATGAGGCGTTTGTGCGCCCATGCCAGACGAGCAGGGTGTCTGCGTTTCCGATTGCCAGGATCCGGTCTTCAAGGAAAAGGCACAGTGCGTGTTGCTGGTGGCTGGAAGCCGAGTCGAATGTCGATGGCGTCTCTACTGAGGCGCCTGCATGCCAATCACCGTTGTCATGCAGGTTCCATAGCTGTAGTCGATGAGGAGAGTGAGCGACGAGCAGCTGTTTTCCATCCTTTCGAAAGATAACTGTCTGTGCCATGGGGCTGCGTGGGTAGGGGCGCCAGCAGGGGCGTTGTAGCTTTTCCCGGAGGATCTGGTTCTCTGTGTCGAGTTTCCACAGGCAAAGTCGCGTGTTGGTCAGGCCCAACAGGTGTTGGCCATCGGGGGAAAATCGTATTTGAGAAAAGAATGCCATGTGACTTTTCATCCTGTACGGCTGGGCGCCCCAGAGCCCGTTCCAGGTCGGTTTGAGTCCTTTTCCCAGGATCAGGACCCTGTCCGGCCTGTTTTGTGTCTCCTCGAAAAGAAGGCCCAGCAGACCACGTCCTTTCTGGTGTGCGATGCTCTTGGGTGTGTTTCTGTACTGCTGAGGTGGCAAATGCTGCCAGCATTGCAAGCCCGTCAGGCAATTTGAGATCTGGACGTGAAGTCCAGGATAAAGATCGCCTCTTGTAGCCAGGCTGACCAGATCGTCCTCATCCGAAACCATGAGTTCATAGGGCTGGTAGGGAAAGGGGACGCTGTACAGTTTCTCAGCGCACCAGTGTCCTGCCTGTGCTGTTTTGCGCCAGACGAAGACGTCAGAGTCCTGAATAGTGAACAGCGTGTCCAGCATCCGCAGGGCGAATGTAACAACTGTGACGGGACAAACTGGCGCGGGGACGAGGGTTTGCTCGTGCCAGCCGTCTTGCTGCCAGCCATACAGGCGCAGACATGCTGTGTCTTGATTCCTGTGGCACAGTACGGCCAGCCAGCGGCTGCAGCGGCTGAAAGAGAGCATCTGCACAGGCTCTGTCACCGGTGGATGGCAGCTCACCGATTTCAGGCTCAGTTGACTGGTCTGCAGTGGGGGCTGGTGCAGGCTGTAGCCAATGAGTCCGGACAGACAACCCAGGGCTGTTCGTTCCTGGCGACGCAGCAGCTGCTCTGAGTCTGGTGTCAGGCATGGCTGTTGCCGTTCTTTCTGCAGCCGCACCAGCTCCTGGTGCTGGCGTTGCAGCAGCGGGAACAATGGATGCTTCTGCCGGGCCAGCAAGGGGCCTGTGCGACGGCTGTAACCGACTGCCAGCTGGCGGAAATCCAGGCGGCGCACAGGCGAAAGCGTCTCCAGCCACTGGGCTATCCGTGGTCTGATGCTGGGCAGGCTGGCGTACCAGCGGTGGCATACCAGTGCGCACTGGCTGTGCGTTGAGAGTGGCAGGCAGTCGAATATCAGGGACAGAAGTTCATGGGGAAAAGACTGGATGCACGGCCGCTGGCAGCCTGAGGCTGGAGTCGGGGCCGGGGCGCTGGCAAGGGCCTGATCTGTCTCCTGCTGTCCAGACTGCGTTGCTGCGGGCGTGCTGGAGCGGGTCAGGCTGTGTTTCCTCACAGCTGCCAGGCCAGGTGATCTGCCGGTTTGAGCTGCCTGGTCGGGGCCGGGTTGCGGTATCGCTTCGGGGTGGCCGGGGGAGCGATCGTAGGAGACGTTCATGGGGATGTCCATCATTGCGATTGCGTTGTCGTTGTTCTTTGACTCTGTCGCTATCTGATGGTTTCACAGGCCAATGACTTGGCGGTCATCGCCTTGTGCTGGAGGGGGGAGCCAGGGGGCGGGCACCCGGCGATAACAGACTGAAGTCGTGTCAGTTCCCCGTTTTTTTTTGCGCCACAAGCCAGCGCCCTGGTGAGTGGGCTCTTTGAAACTGCAGTGGGCTCAATATGGCAGAGATTGAACTCAGCATTCTTGCCAGGCAGTGTCTTCAGCGGCGCATTCCTGAGCGGGAAATGATGAAGACAGAAGTATTGCCTGGGAGGTAGAACGCAACCAGTATCAGCATAAAACGGACTGGCGGTTTACGACTGAAGACGCTCGGGTAAAGCTGAAGAAGCTTTGCTCATCAAGCCCATTGAAAGTATGTGCTGTTCGCTTGCAAGTGTTGTACGGCTCTGGCAGTTGTCGCAACAACGTGCATCGATTGGGCAAATTGTTGTATGAAAAAGATCGGGATAAGCCGCGTCTCCTGCAAAGAGCCGCTTAAGCAGAGTCAACCACCAACCCGGAAATCAAATCGCCGCTGGTGAGAATTGTCCGTGCCTGAAAATCAATGTGTCGACTGGTTTGAAATTTGGGAGGGTTTTCGGACTGGCACTATTTGATTCTGAAATCCTCATGCAAATTACCCCAATGATCCTTAAGGTTTTTCTTCTGTATCTCATTCATTGGGAGATCTTTAATGGCTTCTCGCCAGAGATTTCGGGCCTTGTCCATTACATCATCCAAGTGAGGTTTAATTATTCTCCATGGAATCTCGGCACGATCAGCCCAGGACTGAAAATGTGGCATTGATACGTCATACCAATCTTTAGTCTTCCCTAAATTGAGCGCGTAATTCGTCTCGCCATCGATATATACGCTCGTGGTAACTATATCGTATGCTGGCGAAAGCCTTGGTGTGATTTTATCTGAATAAATCAAACTCCAGTTTTTCAAATGCGCATCACCGTTGGCGAGAAGAATGTTAACGAGCAATCGCCTGGCGAATTGTTGTGCATCGGCCAGGCCGTCACCAGAATAACCGTAAATAATCCGGCCGATTTGCTCGTAGCTTGCTGAGTTGTATTTTTCATAGGCATACTTGACCAGTACCTGGGCAAAGTCTTCCATGTGGATACGCACATCCTCATCGCGATCAAAACGTTTGATGGCGAAGGCCAGCTTTTCATCGGGCAGGCTTATCTGAGGAAGATTGTCGATCTTGTTCAACGCGACCAGCTTGATTTCTGGAATGTCGACTCCAACGAATTCCGCAAGTTTCATTGCGGTGTATTCGTTCACAGGTACATCTTTATGCTTGGTGGAAGGGGTTTTTACAATCCAATCCCCCAAAACATCGCCTTTGGAAAGATTGTAGCGTCCATCCTTTTTCTTCATGGAAAATTTCATCTGAACGCCGGCCAACGAAAATTTATTTTCCGAAAATACTTTGTCAAACTTCAGTGCTCGAGCTTTGCCGTAAGTATCAAGAACACTATCTGGGACATCTTCAGGTTCCATCGGCTCAGCCACCAAAGCGCCCGGGAGGTCAGCACCTAAATATGAGAGCATATGGAACTCGTTGTCGACATGGATTTTGAGCCCTTGCGCAATCAACTCCCGCAAGGATCCCTCCGGAAGCAAATTGGACAACGCAGGATGCAATCTTTGGTTTCTTGCCCAGGGTTCCGACATTATTTTTTCAGAACGCGGAAACGCTGGGTGGGTAATCAAACTGAATGTGGGGCGACCTACATCACTCTTGAACTCCTCGGCAAAGCTCAGCACATTTCTACCACCTTGAAATCCAGCCAAATAGCCAACCAGCCTGTCGTGCAAGCTCAGCTTGAGTACGTTTATTTTATCGGCACGGCTATCGCTCATGACTCATCCCCCAGCAAATCCTGCCAGGGATCATCTGAAAGACTTTTCCTGGCCTCTTCTTTTGCAGGTTGTGCAGATTTTTGTGCCTGGGACACAGGCTTCTTGCCTGGCTCGGTACTCTCCTGTTCAAGCAGCGCCATAACAGCGCCAAGCTTTTCCTTTGGTATGAGCATAAGTTCGCTATTCAAGCCCTTGGCGATCAACTCCAGGGTTTTTAGTCTGGGGTTGCCTTTGGACTCCAGGCGCTGATATTGCTGACGAGATACGCCTACACGCAACATCATGTCACTCTGTTTGAGGCCGAGTGTCATTCGCCGCTGTTTTATCTGGTGCAGTATCGAAGTCATCAGTGTAAACACATAGGTTTCTTGTATAGCTAATGGCAACATGTTAGTTGCTTTTACTTCACAAGGCAATCTATTCGTTGCTTTTGCTTCACAAGGCAATCTATTCGTTGCTTTCACTTCGCAAGGCAACCTATTCGTTGCTTTCACTTCGCAAGGCAATCTATTCGTTGCTTTCAAGGGGTTCACCACACCAGAAACAGATAAAGCAACACAAGCATTGCTTTATGGTTTTTCAGCTCTCTTTGTCGGTCCGCCATTGCGCCTGCGATGCCTGGCTGCGGTGCGCCCCTGAACGCAAGACAGGGAGCGGATCTGCTGCTTGCCTTTGGGGCTGCTGGCAGACTGACTGAGGCAGCTTTCTGCAAAGGCTTCAATGTCGACCTGGCACAATCTGGCAGCAGCTTTTAACAAGTTCCGGTTGGTTTTTGCGGAGGAGTACTCCCCTGAAGCTGGCTTTCCAAGGCTTGCGCATCAGTTAACCCGGGTTCTGGAGTCGTATCAAGGCGTGCGGGAGCAGCACCTCTCAGGCAAAGCCACTCAAAGCACTTGTGACTTGCGACTCGTGACGGGTTGCGCCCTGAGGGGGAATGGCTCCTGTCATGGCGGCCTTTGTCATGGCGGCTGGGTGCCCTTGCCCTCCGGGTGGGTCAGCTGATGAAAACGCACCTGATGGCCGTCCCTGATCAGCAGGGTGAGTCCGTCCGGACTGGCCCCCACTATTGGACCATGGATGACCCGTTGGGCTTGTGTGACAAGCTGTCCGTGCGGGCCTGGCGTCTGAATCCACAGACGGGTTTCTGCCTCCTGGGGATCCTTGGCTGTCGTCTGGATTGTCGCGTAGCAACCTCGCAGGAATATCTGGGGAACGGGGCCGTTGATACTGTCGTTGGGGCGTCGCATCAGCAGCTGCCATTGGCCATCGGGGCGCCGCTGCCAAAGGAGCAGACTGGTGTCGGTTTTGCGTGCCAGCAGCCGGCCATCCAGCGACATATGGAGTGAGAATTCCTCGGAGGCGAGGTTGAGTGTCGGCGGTATCTCGACTGTAGTGCCGGCTCGCCATTGATTGCACGCGTTCAGGTTCCATAGCTGTAGTCGCTGTGGAGAACTGGGGACGACCAGCTGCTTTCCATCTGCGCGAAAGAGAATCATCTTTGTCAGAGTGGTGTTGGGGGGGAAATGCTGACCGGGGAGCTCCAGCTTCTTTCGCAGCACTTTCTTGTGGGTATCCAGTTGCCACAAGCAGAGTGTCATGCCTGTCAAACTCAGCAGGTGCTGACCATCGGGGGACAATTTTATGCGGGTCACAGGAGTCGGGCGATCTTTCAGCCTGTACAGCTGGGAACCCCAGTTCCAGTGGTGGCTGCCAGGATCGAGCCCTTTTCCCCAGATCAGTATTGAATTCTGGTAGACAGGGCCTGGCCTGGTTTTTTCACAGTCAAGCAGCAGGGCCACCAAACCGAGTCCGTCCTGGTGTGTAATGACCCTGGGCACCGGGCTGTAGTGGTGTGGTGGCAAATGCTCCCAGCACTGCCGGTCCCTCAGACAGACTGAAATCTGTATGCGAAGGCCAGAACCTGCGCGCGTCTTTCTGGACAGGCTGATCAGATCGTCGTTCACCGCGATCATGAGGTTATAGGGTTTGTAGGCGAGCGGGACGCCGTACAGTTTTTTCCTGCACCAGTGTCCTGAGTCTGCTGCCGGGCGCCAGACAAAGATGTCAGAGTCCTGAACAGTGAGCAGCCTGTCCGGTGTCTGTCTGGCGAATCTGACAACTGCGACGGGACCGACCGGCGTGGGGACGAGGGATTGTTCGTGCCAGCTGTGGTCGTGCCAGCCGTACAGGCGTATGGATGCCAGGCCGTCATCCCGCCGAAAGCGTACAGCCAGCCAGCGGGTGCACAGGCTGTAAGCGACTGCCAGCACCGGCTCTGTCAGCGGTGGCTGGCAGTTCACCGGCTTCAGGCTCAGTTGTCCGGCCTGAAGTTGCGGGTGTTGCAGGCTGTATGCAATGAGCCCGGACAGAAAACCCCGGGCTGCGCGTGCCTGGCGGCGTAGCAGTTGCTCGCTGTCCGGTGTCAGGCAGGGCTGTTCGCGCGCTTTGAGCAGTCGCACCAGCTCCTGATGCTGGCGTTCCAGCAGCGGGAATAATTCATGTCCTTGCCGGGCCAGCAAAGGGCCTGTGTGCTGGCTGTAACTGGCTGCCAGTTGGCAGAACTTGATGCGGTGCGAAGGAACCATGCTCTCCAGCCACTGGGCTATCTGTCGTCTGATGCCGGGCAGGTTGGCATGCCAGCGGCGGCACACCAGTGCACACTGACTGTGAGTCGAGAGTGCCAGGCAATCAAATATCAGGCCCAGAAGCTCGCCGGGAAGCGACTGGATGCCAGCTTGCAGGCAGGTTGGTGTGCCACCATCGCGTGAGGCGCTGGCAAGGGGCCGTGCTGTCTCATGCTGTCCTGGCGGTACGGTTGTGGCTGCGCTGACGAGGGTCAGGCTGCGTCCTCTGTCAGTTTTTGGGCAGGACGACGCGCTGGCTGGCGCAGGCTGGTCGGGGCCCGGCTGCGCTGCTGACTGGGGGCGCCCGGGTGCGCGATCAGGGGAGATGTTCATGGGTATGCCTGTCTGTTGCCGTTGCGTATGGACTCCGTTGCCGTCTGAAAGTTTCATCGGCTGACGGGTTACCAGGGGCAGCGCCTGAAAGGCAATGGAAGACGAGAGGCACGCCTTGCCACGGCGATGTTTCCGCTTGTCAGGGACGAAAAACAAAAAAGCGTTCAGTGGGATCAAGGAAGGCGACAATCGTCGTCGCCGTCATTGTGGCCTCTGCTGCGGCTGCGGGTGTTGCTTGTCATCAGGATGGGTCAGTTGCAGAAAACGTAGCTGGTTTTCCTCCGCTACCAGCAGGGTGAGTCCGTCAGGACAGGTTCCCACTATTCGGCCATGGATGACCAGTTGGACTTGCTCGCTGAGCTGTCCATACTGGTCGAGTGTATGAAAGAGCAAGCGGGTTCCCGCCTCCTGTGCATTCTTTGCCGTCGTCCAGATCCCCCTGGAGTAGCCCTGCATAAATACACGGGGAAAAAGTCCATTGATACTGTCGTTTGGGCGCTGCATCAGCGGTTGCCATTGGCCATCTGTGCGCAGCCGCCAGATGAGCAGGCTGTCTTTGGTGCTTCTTGTCAGCAGCTGACCATCAAGAGAAAACTCGATCAGGCACTCCTGGTTGTAGTATTCGACATCAAGTGTCGGCGGTATCGCCAGTGTCTCTCCCTCAGACCAGTGATCGTTCTCATCCCGGTTCCACAGTTGCAGTTCGTATGGGGAGCCGGGAATGACCAGCTGTTTTCCATCCATCCGGAAGGAAGCCACATTTGTCAGGGTTGTCAGTCGGGGAAAATGCTGGCAGGGAAGCTGCAGCTGCTTGAGCAGGACTTTGTTCTGCGTATCGAGTTGCCACAAGTAGAGTGTCATGGCTGTCACACCCAGCAGTTGCTGACCGTCCTCGGATAAACGGATTCGGGTGATGGGGAGCCTGCGCTCTTTCAGGATGTACAGCTGGACATCCCAGACCGGGGGCCAGGCAGGACTGATCCCTTTTCCATGGATCACTATTGCATTCGTATAGGCGGGGGCAGGCCTGTTGTGTCTATAGACAAAATTCTGGGCCACCAAACCGAGCCCCTTCTGGTGTGTAATGACCTTGGGCACTTTTGCGTAGTGCTGTGGAGGTAAATGCTTCCAGCGCTGCTGATTGGGCAGACAGGTTGAGATCTGCATTCGAAACCCGGGATTTCTGCTTGTGCCCCTCATGCTGGACAGGCTGATCAGATCGTCGTCAATCGGGACTATGAGGTTGTAGGGCTGCCAGGAGGGCGGGATCGCGTACAGTTTTTCAGCATACCAGTGTTCTGAGTCGGCGGCTTTGCGCCGGACAACGACGTCCTGACCCTCAATGGCGAACAGCGTATCCGGCATCTGTATGGCGAATTTGACCACGCGGACGCCATCAGTCGGCGCCGGGATGAGGGTTTGCGCATGCCAGCTGTCCTTGCTCCAGCCGTACAGGCGCAAGGATACAGAGCCTCCATCCGGTCGATAGCGTACTGCCAGCCAGCGGCCACAAAAGCTGTTTTCGACTGCCACAACAGACGCGGTCATTGGCGGATAGCAGCTCGCCGATTTCAAGGTGAGATGTCCGGGCTGAAGCTGGTGGTGTTGCAGGCTGTAGGCAATGAGTCCGGACAGAAAGCCCTGCGCTGTGCGCTCCTGTTGGCGTAGCCGCATCTTGCTCGCTGGTGTCAGGTCTGGCTGTGCGCGCGCTTGCTGCAGCCGCAGCAGCTCCTGGTACTGGCATTCCAGCACCGGGAATAATTTATGTCCCTGCCGGGCCAGGAAGGGGGCTGTACGACTACTGTAACCTGTTGCCAGCTGCCTGAACCGCAGGCGCTGCGGCGCAATAAGGCTCTCCAGCCACAGGGCCAGCGTTTGTCTGGTGGTGGGCAGGTTGTTGTACCAATGGTGGCACACCAATGCACACTGGCTGTGGGTTGAGACTGCCAGGCAGTCGAAGATCAGGCCCAGAACCTCCTGGGGCAGAGATTCGATGCCAGCCTGCTGGCAGCCAGGGGCTGGATCAGCGCAGGGTATTCTGGCCAGGGGCTGTGCTGCCTCATGCTGTCCTGGCTGCACTGTTGTGGCTGTGCTGACGAGGGTCAGGCTGCGCCCTCCTGCAGTTTTCGGGCCGGGCGGCCCGCTGGCTGGCGCGGGTCTGTGGGGACCTGGCTTCGCTGTTGACCGGGGGCGCTCGGGTGCGCGATGAGGGGAGATGTTCATGGGCATTCCTGTCAGTTGGTCGTTACTCCTGCTTTGGACTCTGTTCGCGCTTGAAAGTTTCGGCCAGAAGCTTGTCGGAGCCACCGCATTTTCAGGGCGGAGGGGGCGTCATTGCGGTCTGTGGTCTGGCTGTTGCGGTGTATTGTCCTGCGGACGCGCCAGCTGCAGAAAGCACAGCCGGCCACTGTCGTGGTCCTTGATCACCAGGCTGAGTCCGTCCGCGCTTGAGCTGAAGAGTGAGCCCGGGATGACCATCCGGACTTGTCTGATGAGCTGTCCTGCCAGATCCGGTGCATGAATCCACAACCGGGGCCCGGCAGCCGCTGTCTCACAGGCTTGCGTATAGACAGCCGTGCTGAAACCTCGCTGGAATATCAGGGGGAAGGACGCGTCGGTACTGTTGTTGTGACGCTGCAGCACAAATTGCCATTGGCCGTCCGCTGCCTGGTGCCAGACAAGAAGGGTATCCAGGTTTTGTATTGCCAGGATTTCGCGCTCACTATAAAGCTGCAGTGCGCGCCGCTGGTGGTGGGAATCGACGTCGAATGTCGAAGGCGTCTCTATGCTGGTTCCTGCAAGCCAGTCACCATTTTCGTGCAGATTCCAGAGTTCGAGTCGGTGGGACGAGCGCAAGACAACCAGCTGTTTTTCATTGTTTCGAAAGCAGGCTGTCTGTGCCATGAGGCTTTGTGGGTGGGGATGCCAGCAGGACAATCGCAGCTTCATCAAGAGAATTTTATTCTGTGTGTCGAGTTCCCACAGGTAGAGTCTCGTGTCGGCCAGGCCCAGCAGGTAATGGCCGTTGGGGGAGAACTTGATTCGATCCAGGGGGGGCGTGCGCACTTTCAGCCTGTACAGCTGGGCACCCCAGAGCCAGGAGTTGCGAGCATCGAGTCCCTTTCCCAGGATCAGTACCGAATCTGTGCGGGCCGGATTCGACCCGGTAGTGTTGCCAAAAAGCAGGGCCAGCATACCGAATCCGTACTGGAAGGAAATAACCTTGGGTACTGTGCGGTAGAGCTGTGGTGGAAGATGCTCCCAGCATTGCAAACCCGTCAGGCAGACTGAGATCTGGATGCGCAAGCCCGAAGGGTGGAATCTCCTCTTTCGGGACAGGCAGATCAGGTCGTCCTTCTCCGACACTATGATGTTGTAGGGCAGCCAGGGGAAGGGGACCTCGTACAGTTTTTCAGCGCACCAGTGCCCTGAGTCTGCGGCCCGGCGCCAGACAAAGACAGCAGCGCCCTGAATGGTAAACAGGGTGTCCAGCATCTGTCTGGCGAATTCGACACGGGTGACGGAACACACCGGTGCGGGGACGAGGGTTTCCTGATGCCAGCTGCCGTCGCGCCAGCCGTACAGGTACAGGGGGGTCACGCCATGATCCCGCTGGCAACGTACAGCCAGCCAGCGGTTGCAGATGCTGCCGGTGACTGTCAGCACAGGCTCTGGTACGGGTGGATGGCAGCTCACCGGCTTCAGACGCAGTTGTCCTCCAGTCTGAAGTGGGGAGTGTTGCAGACTGTAGCCAATGAGTCCGGACAGAACGCGGTAGGCTGTCCGTTCCTGGTGGCGCAGCAGCTGCCTGGTGTCTGGTGTCAGGCCGGGGCGTTGGTGTGCTTGCTGCAGCCGCACCAGTTCCTGGTGCTGGCGTTCCAGTATGGGCCATAGTGCATGTCCCGGTCTGGCCAGCAAGGGGCCTGTACGACTGCGATAACCCATTGCCAGCTGGCTGATCCGCTGGCGATTCGGCCGGCACAGGCTCTCCAGCCACTGGGCTGCCCGTTGTCTGGTGGTGGGCAGGCTGTTGTACCAATGGCGGCACACCAGTGCACACTGGCTGTGGGTTGAGACAGCCAGGTAGCCAAAGATCAGACGGAGAACCTCTTGGGGAAGAGACTGGATGCCAGTGCGCTGGCAGGTCGAGGAGGCATCCGGTAGAGAGACTGCGGCAAGGGCCCGTGCTGTCTCATGCTGCTGCGGCCAGGCTGTTGCAGGCGTGCTGGCGGGCGTCAGGCTATGCCCTCCCAGTGTTGTCCGGCTGGGCGGCTCGTCGGTTTGCGTTGCCTTGTCGAGGCCTGGTGCGGGTGTTTGTGCGGGGCGGCCGCAGGAGACGTTCATGGGGTATTCCATCATTGGTTGGCCGTGAACCTGGACGCTGTCACCGCCTGAAAGTTCCAGAAATCAATGGGGCACCGGCACCCCCTCTGTTCAGGGAGACAGCAGGGAGATGAGAGGCACAGCTTGCCAGGGGGGCGGTCAGGACTCAGAGAGCTGAAGGCGGGGGATGGCTCCCGTCAGTGCGCCCCCGGCTCTGGCTGCGGGCGTGCAAGGTCCTGCGGATGCACCAGCTGCAGACAGTGCACCTGACTACCTTCGTTGAAGAACAGGGAGAGTCTGTCCGGGCTTTGGGCGAAGAGCGGGCCTGGGGTGGACATCTGCACTTGTTTGGAAAACTGTCCGTGCAGGTTCGATGCATGAATCCACAAGCGGGTTCCTGCACCCGATATCTCATTCGCTGTCGTATAGATAGTCGTCCCGCAACCTTGCGTGAATTGCGGGGGCGCGGGTCGCTCGGTTCTGTTGTTGTGGCGCTCCATCAGAAGTTGCCATTGGCCATCCGTACCCAGCTGCCAGACAAGCATGGAGTCTGCGTTTCGCAGTCCCAGGGTCTGTTGCTCAATAAGGAGAGGGCACAGTTCGCGTTGCTGGCTGTCGGAATGGATGTCGAATGTCGTCGGAATCTCCAGTCTGGCTCTTTCAATCCAGTCACCATTTTCATGCAGACTCCACAGTTGTAGTTGGTGTGGGGTGCAGGCGACCAGCAACTGTTTGCCATCTTCCCAAAAGCAGGCTCTCTGCGTCACGTAAATGTGCCGGGAGGACGGCCAGCAGGAGAATTGCCGTTTTTTCAGGAGTACCTTGTTCTGTGTGTCGAGTTCCCACAGACAGAGTTTGTCGCCCCCCAGACCCAGCAGGTGCTGACCGTCAGGGGATAAACATATTCGGGTCACGGGGGGCGTGCAGGGATTCAAAGTATACAGCTGAGCGCCCCAGAGCCCGTGGCTGGCCGGATCGAGTCCCTTCCCCTGGATCAGTATTGACGTGGTGTGGACCGGATATGGCCCGGGTTTGGTCCAATTCCACAGCAGGCCCAGCATACCCAGGCCCCTGCGGCATGTCGTTAACATGGGCACTCTTGTGTACTGCTGTGGTGGAGCATGCTCCCAGCATTGCAAATCCGCCCGGCAGATTGAGATCTGGACGTGAAAGCCGGGAGCACGGCCCTCTCTTCTGGACAGGCCGATCAGGTCGTCCTCGTCCGAAACTACGAGCATGTAGGGCCGGTAGGAAGAGGGGACGCTGTAGAGTTTCTCAGCGTACCAGTGTCCGGAGGTTGCAGCCAGGCGCCAGACAAAGACCTCAGAGCCCTGCATGGTGAACAGCGTGTTCAGCATCCGTTCGGCAAATGCTGTGCATGTGACGGGATAGACCGGCGCGCCAACGAGCCTTTCCTCGTGCCAGCCACCATCGCGCCAACCGTACAGGCGCAGGGCTGCTGCAATGCCGGGGTCGCCTGGATCCCGCTGGTATCTTGTGGCCAGCCAACGACTGCAGGGGCTGCGGTCGACTGTCAGAACCGGTTCACTGGGTGGCGGATGCCAGCTCACGGGTTTCAGGCTCAGTTGTCCCTCCTGAAAGCGGTGGTGTTGCAGACTGTATCCAATGAGTCCGGACAGCAAGCCGCAGGCTGTTTGTTCCTTGTGGCGCAGCAGCTGCTGTGTGCCGGGAGTCAGGTCGGGCTGTTGGCGTGCTGTCTGTAGTCGTACCAATTGCTGGTGCTGAGTTTGCATAGCCGGGAATAATTTATGCCTTTGCCGGGCCAGAAAGGGACCTGTACGACTGCTATATCCGACCGCCAGCGGCGGAATCCTCAGGCGCTGTAACGGAGAAAGACTCTCCAGCCACCGGGCTATGCGTTGTCTGGTGGTGGGCAGGCTGGCGTGCCAGTGGCGGCACACCAGTGCGCACTGGCCGTGAATGGAGAGTGGCAGGTAGTCGAATATCTGGCACAGAATCTCGTGGGGCAGATCCTGGATGCCAGCCTGCAGGTCAGCCGGGGCTGCATCAGAGAGCTGTACGCTGGCAAGGGGCGGTGCTGTTTCATGCTGCTGCGGCAGAGCCTTTGCGGCCATGCTGACGCGCGTCAGGCCGGGTTTGCACCAGGCTGTCAGGCTGGACGGCGCGCAGGTTGCGGCGGGCTTGTTGAGGCCCGGTTCAGGCGCTTCGGCTCGGCCTGGCGAGCGATCGGAGAAGATGTTCATAGGAAATGTCCTTTTTCGTTTTGTCGTTGCTTTTGGACTCTGTCGTCGTTTGAAAGTGTTATGGCAGCAAGGGCGTGATGGCAGCCTCTCTATGGCCGGTGATGCGCCTTGTCGCGAGGGTGAGTGCTGCCAGGATGAGTCAGGTGGCCAGCCATTGCCCCTGTTCTGGTAGCGGCGACTGTAGCCAGACTCGTTCGCGCACTAGCGGTTGATAATGGGCCCTGATGCGATCTGTGTTCATGACGACAGCCCGGCGCTTCATGACGTAATTGAGGTCCCTGTTCGTACCCGGGCCGTCTACCGCACCCGATCGTGTTTGGGTGTTGCTGTCACGGCGGCTCCTGTTGCCGGGGCATGTGGTTCTCGTCGGCCGGGCCGGTCAGCTGCTGCAACTGAAGGCAACGCTCGTGGCCGCACACCAGCGTCAGGCCGTCTGGTGCGGCATGGGTCATGGGTCCGCTGATGGGCGTCATCATCAGTTTGTACAGTTGTCCATACTGGTTGATTGCGTGAAACCACAAATGGGTCTGACCCCTGCGGTCTTGCGCTGAGGTACAGACCGTCCGGCCGAGGGGCAGTGGGAACATGCAGGGAGGGGGCATGTAGTAAAGGTTTTTTGGCTTTCGGCATTGCATCAGGCAGTGCCAGCGCCCTCCCCTGATCCTGTGCCAGAGGCAGGTGCTTTTGTCGGTGCTCCTGGTCAGCATGAGTCCGTCGCACGACGATTTTATGCTGAGCAGCATGTGGTCGCGATCGCATTTGTCCCAGTGAGAAGGATGACTGCGGCAATAGTCTTTGGTACTCGTTGTTGTTTCTATTGTTCTCCCTTGTCGCCATTTACCATCCTCACCCAGATTCCACAGCTGCATTGTGTTGTGGGGGTACCAGGGGACGACCAGCTGTTTTCCATCACCCCGAAAGGCGGTCTCGTCGGACAGGATGGTTGGTGGCAGAGGGGGGCACCAGGGAATCTCCAGTCGCCTTATGAGAATTCTGTTGTGGGTGTCGAGTTGCCACAGGCACAGTGAGTGGTCACGTGTCAGACCCAGCAGGTGCGGACCTCTGGGGCTGAGTTGGATGCGG
>MPMQ01000142.1 GCA_002238585.1 Kistimonas sp. bin40
CCATAAAGGCTTTTTTCGGCTCAGGTTGGAGCTGGGCGAGGGCTGCCCCCGGCAAGATGAATTACTGAAACGTTTGATGACACTGAACGACATATACAGGCCCTCGGTGTGGTGAAACCCACCCTCCAGTCTCACCATAAAGGCTTTTTCCGGCTCAGGTTGGAGCTGGGCGAGGGCTGCCCCCGGCAAGATGAATTACTGAAACGTTTGATGACACCGAACGACATAAACAGGCACTCGGTGTGGTGAAACTCACCATCCAGTCTCACCATAAAGGCTTTTTTCGGCTCAGGTTGGAGCTGGGCGAGGGCTGCCCCGGCAAGATGAATTGCTGAGACGGTTGATGACGCTGAGCGACATAAACAGGTACTCGGTGTCGTGAAACTCACCGTCCCGTCTCACGATAAAGCTTTTTTCGGCTCAGGTCGGAGCTGGGCGAGGGCTGCCCCGGCAAGATGAATTGCTGAGACGTTTGATGACGCTGAGCGACATAAACAGGCACTCGGTGTCGTGAAACTCACCGTCCCGTCTCACGATAAAGGCTTTTTTCGGCTCAGGTCGGAGCTGGGCGAGGGCTGCCCCGGCAAGATGAATTGCTGAGACGTTTGATGACACCGAACGACATAAACAGGCACTCGGTGTGGTGAAACTCACCATCCAGTCTCACCATAAAGGCTTTTTTCGGCTCAGGTTGGAGCTGGGCGAGGGCTGCCCCCGGCAAGATGAATTACTGAAACGTTTGATGACACTGAACGACATATACAGGCCCTCGGTGTGGTGAAACCCACCCTCCCGTTTCGCTGTAAAGCGTTTCTGCTCTGGTCGGAGCTTGGCAAGGGCTGTTCTCAAGGCGAATTGCTGAGACTCGGGATGACACTGCATGGCAGAACGGGCGTTCAAGGTTACAAAACCAAAAGCACTACCTCGCTTCCTGGCTCGCTTCCTGATGTGGAGAGAGCAACCAGCCGCACTAGCAAGCCTTGTCGTTTTGTCGTACGCAGCTGCGCAAAAACCACAGACACAGGCCAACGGTGAGGAAACCGAAAGAGCTTCCTGTCAAGCAAGGAGCCAGTTTGCTTCCCTTCAGGCTGCGTGGGCAAGACAAGGGAGGTAGAACTCCCCGGGCCGATCCTGTTGGCGCTCTTCCCTGCTGGAACTCATCTGGAACGCATCTGGAACTCACCGCCGGGGCACGGACCAGAACGGCATTCGTCCCGAGTGCAGCAGATGCCCGCCCGACACCTTCCCGCAAGATGACGAAGACTGGTCGAGAACAGGGTGCTTTGCTGCACGCAACACCGCACAGATCCCGGGAACAGGGCCGCTGCGGGCCGAGCCGATACGCACAGCGCCGCCCTGCGTCAGAGCAAGGAAACTATTTGCTTCTCACCCGTGCGGCCAGCGCACCAAGTCAGGCTGGCGTTGTCCCGCCCGCGCTGTTCCCGGACGCTTCCAGTACTGTCAGGCTCTCTCGAATGGCACCCTCCTATTTTGTACGTGCAAAGTCAACGTTGATAATACGCTGGCCGATTTTACTGGCATTCATCTTGTCCAGAGCGGCTTTGGCATCCTTCTCCTGCTCGAAAGTGACAAAACCGTAACCGCGGGAGCGCTCCTGACCGTCCTTGATAATCTTGGCTTCCCGGATTGGACCATGCTCGCTGAATTTCTGTTCCAGCTCCTGTTGGGTAGTGCTGTAATCCAGGTTTGCAACAAACAACTTTTTGCCGGACATCGTTGAGGACCCCAAAAACTGAACAAACAACCAGACAGCCTACATTCCCTCAGCTTCTTGCCTCTGTCCAAAACAGACCGCCCTGTGCAAGCAACCAGCCGGGATGAAAACATGTTTTTCGCTGAACAGAAGCGCTTGTGCGCTTCTCAGATTTCATCGAAGCATGTTTCCACCCCAGTCCAGCGTGCTCCTCGCAGGGTGGCCAGGACGGGAACCGCCCCGTCCACCCCGACAGGGTTTGCATGGGTTCGGGCTCAGGATATGTTGACGCCTGGGGGAAAGAATATAAGAGAAAATGGAAAAAACCAGGTTGATTGATGTGTTATGCAAATCAGTTTGTTATTGCTCGGTGGCGGCGGCAAAATTCAGTGTTGATCACCCTGTGCGCGCTTTTTTGTGCACGGCTCGCCGCAGTCGCGCGCAGTTGCGTAAAAATGCTGGCTGTAGCTGCCGGGACCTGAACTTTTCAGACCAGTTCATATCCCTGTCAGAGCAGTTGGAGCCTGTTCACCGCACAGAGCCTGCTTGGCTGGCGGACGTGCGGGGAGCAGCTTCAGGCAGGCCAGCTACCTGGCAACTGACGGTCAGCAGACGATGTTGTTACCCGGGCAGTTGTGCCGACGCTATAGCCGGCTTGTGTGCTGCGGTGAGCGTTGAGCTGCTCTTTTTGCGTGTACGAGGGCGTGAACTTTTGTCGCAGCAGGCAGCAAGGTGGTCATGGGAAGCTTCTGCGCTCTGGCATTGCAGGTGGGTCAAGCTGTCGCAACAGTCAGCAAAGTCCGTGTCGCAGTCCTTGCCGAGGTCAGTCGAAGA
>MPMQ01000143.1 GCA_002238585.1 Kistimonas sp. bin40
CATCTGGGGAGAGCAGCAAACCCTTCTCGCCAGTGGCCAACGTCCCCTGGCGCTGCACTACAGCCCGGACGCCAGCCACCTGCTGGGCCTGCTGGCCGGCCAGCGTGCGGTGCTCTGGCACCTGGATCACAAGCACCGCCTGGTTCAGAAACTGGAGGTCAGCTGTGTCTTCAGCGAAAGCGAAAAGGATCTGAACGCGCAGCGTCTTTTTTACCAGAATGGCAAGCGGCTGGCACTGGCGCTCTCAAGCCACTGCATTCAATTCTGGGTGAAACACAGCAGCGGTCACTGGCACCCCGGAGCCACACTCAATATCCCCTCTGATGCCAGGGACCGCAGTGACGACCAGCTGCGCTATATCCTGTGGCCTGCTGATGGCCG
This sequence comes from Kistimonas sp. bin40, assembly GCA_002238585.1. Lineage (GTDB taxonomy): Bacteria > Pseudomonadota > Gammaproteobacteria > Pseudomonadales > Endozoicomonadaceae > Sansalvadorimonas. The sequence goes on from MPMQ01000143.1 coordinate 382, forward strand.
CGCCCTGGTCAGGGTGATGCATCACCAGCTGGACATCTGGTGCTGGCACAGTGCCCGCTGGAGCCGAATAACGCGACTCACCAGAGAAGATGCCGGTGCTCCCAGGCCCGAGGCCTGGTTACTCCCCCCATCATACAATCACTGTCTGGCAACACTCTGGCGGGAAGGACGTCTGTGGATTTATGGACCAGACAACCATGGGACAGTCTCGCAAAAGGCCAGCATCGCCTTGGGGGCGCCTGTATCGCAACTGCTCTACGGGCTGAACGGGCTATGGCTGCACATTTACAATCAGCAGCACCTCTGTGGCAGATTCGTGCAAGTGACCACCCAGGCTCAGGGGGGAATCGGGAAGCATTCATCTGTGGCCGGTGCAACCCTCGCCACACCCGGGGTCACAGCAGGAGCAGAAGACGAAGAGCGGGAAACGGAACCTGCGCTGCAAGAGCCTGAATCCGGGCAGGTTAACCGGCAACAAAGTGTCTCTCCCGCCAGTCTGGCGCACGCCCAGCGTCTCCCCTGCGAAATTCTCGACAAAATATTTGGCTATGTGCCGCTGTCGGCACACGGCAGCTGCGCCCTGGTGTGCCGCCACTGGTATCACTCTCTGCCCGCCATACGCCTGCGACTGGCTCACTGGTACAACAGCCTGTCTGCTGAGCAAAAAATCCGCAGCCGCCTGCTGGCAGCCGGTTACAGCAGTCGCGCCCGCCCTTTGCTGCAGGCCGCCAGAAGCCGGCTCCTGCCTGTACTGGACTGCCAGCATCGGGAACTGCTGCACCAGCAGGCCCAGCTGCGCCAGCTCGCCTCCCAGCCATCGGACACCAGCCAGCGGCTACAGCAGCAGGTGGACACAAGCTTTAGCCTCTTGTCCGCACTGGTGCACTACAGCCAGCACCGGCACATAAGCCAGTCGCAACAACTGGAGCTGGTCCCTGCTCCCTTCAGTCATGCCGACACCGCTTCTTTCCGGCACTTCACCTTCAGCCCCTGTGGGCGCTGGCTGGCTGTCAGTTGCCGTCCTGGCGATGAGGGCGCAACCCTGATGCTGCATGGCTGGAGTGCGGGAGTCTGGCACAGGAAACCCCTGGTTCCCGTACCCGGACAAGCTGTCCGTGATCTGGTATTCAGCCGAACTGATCCAGACACCCTGATCAGTATCCATGGCCAGAATGTCTTCATCTGGTGCTGGGAAGCGGATAGTCAAAGCTGGCGATGCAAACAGGAATGGACGCTTCCCTCCTACGAATACTGGCAAGCCTTCTCGATGGAGGGCGGCGACCTTATCATTATGTCCACGAAGGCGCTCGGACCCGGAGAGGGAGTTGAGGCGCTGCTGCAATTTTCCTTCTACCTGGACTCTGAGCAGGGTTGGGACCCGCCGAAGTCAAACAGGCCACATACAGGAACGGGGCTGATAATGGCGCCGCAGGTACCCACAGACCAGCTGGTCCTGTGCACTACTGGCTGTTGCGAGAACGCGACCCGGAACACAGTGTATATCTGGTTCAAGTGGCGGGATACATCCGGGAAGCCTGCATGGCGCTGCCAGCATACGGCGTTGAAAAATACAGGCTGTGGCGTCTCCCAGATCGCATATAGCCCTGCCAACTACAGCCACCTTCTTGTTTTGATGCAGAACTGGCAGCTGGTGCTGCTTGAGCAGGATGCACAGCACCGACTACGTGCGCTACTCACTGTGAACACCTGCATAGCACCGCAATCACAGCGCAACAGCGCCATTGACCTGGAGTCCTCATTGAGCGGCACAAGGCAGTTGGCCGTGCCTTACTCTCCGCACAAGATCCAGTTCTGGCAGGAACACGCGGACAGGGTCTGGGAACCCGGCGAACGGATAGAAGCATCGTCCGAACCCGGCGAATATCTTTGCAACGTCCTGTTCTGCGACCCTGGCCACACCCTGGTCAGGCAAACCAACAGGTGCATCGATATCTGGCATCGCGGCGCGTGCTGGCAACATCTGGTACGACATGAACGAGAAGAGACTGATGCCCCGTCAGTCCCGGTTCTCATGTCTGCGAACGGTGTTCTGTGCGTGACGACTGGCGATGCCACCGGCAGCCTGTGGCTTTACGCTCCCGATTCCCGGGGTGTGCCCACAAGGAAAGTGAGCACG
>MPMQ01000024.1 GCA_002238585.1 Kistimonas sp. bin40
CTGGACACAGCCCAGGTGACAGCTCTTGCGCAGCTGGTGGGTCTGGAGGTTCCGGCGGCCAGGCCTCAGTCCGCCGCTACGCCGGCTGGCGTGCGGCGGGGGGGCCGCCCCGCGGCGTCACACCCTGCCCGCCCCGCCGCGCCCAGCCCCCGGCCGGCCGCTGCGCCGCCGGGCGGGGGGCGGGGCCGCCGCCCGGCGTCGTCAGACCGTGCAGTCCGTGCAGGCCGCACCGACCGTGCAGGCCGCACCGACCGTGCAGGCCGCACCGACCGTACAGGTCGCACAGACCGCACCGACCGTACAGGCCGCACAGACCGTACAGACCGTACAGGCCGCACAGACCGCACAGCCCGCACAGACCGCACAGACCGCACAGACCGCACAGCCCGCACAGACCGCACAGCCCGCACAGACCGCACAGACCGAACAGACCGCACAGCCCGCACAGACCGTGCAGTCCGCCCAGACCGTGCAGCCCGCAAGCCCGTGAGTCGACGTCGCTGAGCCGAAGGGTGTGGAGAGCCGTCCGGGACGAACGTGAGCCTATCGCGTGCCCGCAACGGCTCTGTCTTTGCGGCGGGGAAAGTAGCAGTCGGTGAACTGGGCTTGCGCCTCGTCACAGGCTTGTGCGCGGGTAGCGAGCCTCTTCATTGCCGTATCGAGGACCGGTGCACAGGCTTTTTCTGGATAATGTTCGGCGTTGGTCGTCAGGGTGCGCATCCGCTGTGCGCTGTCACAGTCCCTTCTCGCTGCTTCAAACTTTTCCGCAACAACCAGACCGCGAGGTTCTCCGCACAGCCGGGATCAAGCGGGGCTGCTGTCATCTCGCCTCCTTCATCGGCTTCTTCTGCTGTTTTTTCTGCCACTTCTGCCACTTCTGCCACTTTTGTCAGGACACAGTAACCGATGGCACTGGTTGACATCCCGCCGTCCAGAAAGTTGGGAACTTGTGCACACTCGGGGGAGTCTTACATACGGGAGCGAAAGAAGTCCTGAACAGTTGCTGCTATCCGGTGGAACTTTTCAGACAAATCCGCCTCTAAAAACAAGCATTCAAGGTCACTGTTTGGAATTGGAACTTTCCGGCAACGCCAGACGCTATTCACTAATCGTCCGGGACCTGACAACTAATGACGGCAACCTGGGAGGACTATGTCATGAATACCCAAAACACCCATCCCCTATCTGCATCCAGAGGCCCATCTGTCGCCACAGGCGTAGCGGCTGCTGGCGCACAAAACCCGGTTGCACCACCGGTGCAGGGAGGCTGGCGGCCAGTGGACAACAGTGAAGCTGTAGTCAGCCCGGGGCAACAGCAGGCTTCTTCTGTGAGAGAGGCTGGCTCTCAAACCAGCCAGCCGCTTCAGGCTCGCGCGTGCAGGCGCACAGAGGATGAGTCGGGTTTCCAGCGTCTGTTCCTCGTCACTTTCCCGGCGTGCGGGCGCACAGAGGATGAGTCGGAGCAGGAATCTGGCGGAGCGTCTCGTACGAAACAGGACGGTGGTTTGTTGGAGGGGCCTTTTCCCACCGATTGTCTTGACGCCGAGGAGCGAAGGGTTCTGGCAGCGCTGCTGGACGCGTGGAAGAGAACGACGACCGACAACGAAAAAGCTGAAATTTCCTTTCTGATACTGGCCTTGTACCTGAACAAGGGAGAGGCCGCGATGGTCGAGGCCTGGGTGGCAGAAGTCGAGCGTCTCAACTTTGAAACGGGCACAGTGTTGCGGCAAATGCTGGATGAGTTTATGGCACGGACGGACAGGTCTCAGCCGCGCCCACTGTTGGATATACTGCCGGGTATGCGCAAGTGGGTGCCAGTCCCTGTCGATGTCAGTGTCACCACGCCTTGTGTTGCTGATACCAGCACAGTCCCTGCCGATACGGGCGCAACGGCTGGCGCGCCACAGGTGCCGGTTGCAGTGCCGCAGCAGGGGGTGGGGCAGCCTGTGGGTGAGACCCTGGTCACTCAGGGCCAGCAGCACAATCCTGCCGGGAGAGAGGAGAATCCGTCAGCCGCTCGGCCGCTTCAGGTGGATGTGGCGGCTCAGACAGACGGATTCCTTTTTGCCGACCGTGTTTTTCCTTTCGAAGAGATGAGTGCGCAGGAGCGCAGGTTTCTGGAGCTTTTCCGTGATGATTTCGAAAACACCCGAAATGACATCGTTGCGAGAGTGGAAGCCTACGTGAAGACATTGGAGGCTTTCATAGATAGCGGGCAGCTTGATGTGGTTGAGTCAGTGGAGGCGCGATTTGAGCGGACGGCGCCCGAGTTCGCCACAACACTGAGAGCCATGCTGATACCCCTGCTGAGTGAAGGTGGGGGCCCGGGCGGAGGCAGGCATCGTTGATGTTTTCCCCGGTCTGCGTGCCAGCGCTATGCCCATGCAAAATGCTTTGCGTTTTTTTGGCTGTCTCCCGGTGTCGTCCTTGTTGATCAACTTGTGCCCCTGCATCTGGAGTCTGGGGGCTCGACTGCATAAGGTCGCAGGAGACGAGGACAAGGCTGTGAAACCTTCAGTTGCCCTGGCTCTGTTGCTGGTGATTCTTGCCTGCAAGGCGGTGCAGAGGGTGCGAAAAATGCCCGGTGGCGTCTTTCAGTCCACTGGCTCGCTGGCTCGCTGGCTCGGCGGCTACTGAACTTGCCGGTTGCGTATCATTCCCTGCCAGATGGACGGGGGGAGCAAGTCTGGTGGCTGCGCAACAATGCACAAAGAAATTTGTGACTTCAGGAACTTTTCGCGGATGGGGCGTTCGAAGATAGTAAAACCAGATGAGAGGAATCTTCTCCATGAATACCAAAAGTAGTGGTTCCCCCTTTGTTTCCAGTAGTTTTCCCACTCCCGTAGACGGCGCGGCTTGTACGCCGAAGCCGGTTGCGCAGTCATCGGATAGTCCTGTCTCCCTGCGTCTACCGCAGGATGCTGCCTTGACGCAGGGGCGCCAGCCAGTCTGTAACGCTATTCAAACGCGAGACTGTCAGCGTGCCCCAGTGCCGCAAAGGACAACAGCCGGCCTGTGTTCCCCTGGGGAGGTTGCTCCGGATAGTGAGAATATGTCCAGCCTGAGCCCGGAGTCGCAAGATGTGTCCTTGCCAGATGACGCCCGGCAAGCCGGTTGCGCATGTGCTGTGCGAGATCCCCGTCGCACAGCACAGCAGGGGACAAGGGCGGCAGGCGTTGCTTTGCATGGTCATGCAGTTGCCGGGGCGACTGCTCCCAGTTTTCTTGATGAACTCGTCAGCGAGCATGGCCCTTGGGTGCGTACTCTGTACAACATATTCAAAGCCAAAGAAAACGAGGTGAGTTCTCAAGAGCGCAGAGGTGCCGTCGCTGCCTTGCTGCTGCTTCTCGCGGCCAGAGGAAGAGGAGAAGCCGATGCGCTTCTGGCGGATCTTGCCCGCGCCTGCCCAGGGGATGCGAGGGGATTGCAGATGTTGCGGGACGCCCTGAGAAACGGCACTTCTGGATTGCCGTCGCGGCAGTCGGGTGGCGGTGGTTGACGTCTTTTGGGTCAGAACAACAGGGGAGTTGCGACTCCAGTGGTGCAATGAAGCCGGAACCGATGCTGGCACCGATGCTGGCATAGGGGGAAAAGCACCAGCGCGTAGCGGCTGTTGTGTTGTCGCGCGTGCAAGGGAAGGTGGAAACGCGTCCATGTGGTGCTGGAGTCACGCGCCAGGGTCTCCGGGGTTCCCATTACATCTGAGAGGGAGCAGGGAGCTCGGGAATTGGCACAGGAGTGGGTGAGGAGAGCCATCACACGGCCTGCGCAGTCAATCGACTCTGTCGGTCGGCATTATTCCCAGGCAGATGGACGCGAGATTTATGCAAGTCTGGTGGCTGGGGGAACTTCTCACAAATGGGCCGGTCACAGACAGGCACCCTGGTTCTTTTACAGGGCGTTCCCTGGCAAGGTCCCAAGTCATTCGTAGATAGTAAAACCAGAGTAAGGGGAGTTTTCTCCATGAATACCAAAAGCACTGGCTCTCCGCCTGTTGCCAGCAGTTGTCCCATCCCGATAGCTGAGGCTACGGCTTGCGCGCAGCAGCCGGTTGTGCAGCCATCGGATAGTCCCGCCTCCTTGTATCTGTCGCAGGATGCTGACCTGAAAGAAGAAAGTCAGCCAGTTTGTACCCCTGTTGAAGAACGAGACTGTCAGCGTGCCGCCGATCCGGAACAGACAACAGAGGACGTTGGTTCCCCTGAGGCCATTGACAGCCCCTCGCTCGTCTCCCGAGGAGCAACAGCGCGTGCACAGAGCCCTGTTATCCCGTCATCAGAGGCCGCCAGAGTGCCTGTGCCTGATAGTGAGGACATGTCCGGCCTGAGCTCGCTGCTGTCCAGCTTGCGCTTGAGCGATGAGATACAGCAAGCCAGTCAAGTTCTTGTCGAGCAATACTCCGATCGTACAGCCCAGCAGGAGGCACGGGCACAAGACGATTCTTCGCGTGGAGAGGCCGTTGGTGTAGCGGGCGCTACCACCCGTGTGGATGAACTTGCCAGCCAGTTGCGTGTCTGGGTGCTTGGCCTGTTTGATGCAGCAAACGCAACAGAGGACGAGGCGCGCTCTCGAGAAGGCAGGTGCATGCTGATTGCGGTGCTGCTGTGGATTCTCGCTCTAAACGGGAAAGAAGATCTGATACTGGACGAGCTTGCCCGCGCCTTCCCGGACGCAGACCGGGACGGGAGGCTGTTGAGGTTGCGGCAACAAATAGCGAACGCGAGGAGGACTTCGGAGGTGCTGTTGCCGCCGCCGTAACAGGATTCGCCTGTGGCCATGCTGCCCGTCAGGAAGACAAGGGGGTGTTCGTCAATCCGGGGCGATGCAGGACGCATGAAAAACGGCGAAGAGCCGATGGTCGCGGTAGAAAAGGGGATAAGGAAAACTTTCTTCAGGCTGCCAGACTGCAATGTAAGGCTGCCTGAAGAAAGTGTCAGGTTGCTGGCGAGAACAGCAGCGTTGATGCTGGCTCTGTGATCGCCACAGTCCCCTTGATCTGAACAGCCTTGAGGAAGGCATCAGGCTCTACGGGCTACATCGTCTGCAAGCGCTTTTTGCGGCGGTTCCTCACGCGTTTCGAAGGGGCACTGGTGTTGTGCTGCGCTCCCGCCAGGGGGCTGTGTCCATACCTTTGCACCCAGAGTGCTGGCAGATGCCAGCCCCTGCCAGGGCGTTACAAACTGTACCAGAACGCCAGTCTGGCCGGGCGGCTCTTTCCTGCGGGTTATGAATCCTGCTGGCTGCTCTGTGCTGTGTTCTCCCTTTGGTCCCCGTGTCTGGATAACCGGCCGCCGTCTGATACGGCGGCCGGTGGCAACAGCGGAACACAGTCCAGCTTGCACAGCCCCTGGCTGGCGCCAATGGTCCAGTGGTCGCTGGAAACTATCACCAGCTGACTGGCGTCCGGTGTGAACATCAGCGGCCCTGCCGACGCGTTTCTGACCAGATGCAACTTGCGGCTGTATCGGCCTCCTGGGCCGGGTCCCCAGACGCTGACCTGACTGTGGCTTCCCATGGCCAGTGCGCAGTGGTAGCCATCCGGCGAGAAAACCGTCTGAACCGCTTCCAGCTGGTGACAGCCGTCATTGGCAACCCAGGCCGCCGATACCCAGCCTTGCGTCAGATCCTGGCGCCAGATATGTACGCCGGAGCGGGCTGTGGCTGCAAGACAATAGCCTGTAGCGCTGAACTGCAAGGATTCGACAAGGTGACAGAGCCTTCCCGTAAATCGGGGCCCTGATCCAAATTCCAGCTCCGTTGCGACTGTCCAGCCTTCAGAGCCGGTGGTGGACAGAATGAACAGGCGGCTGTCTCCTGTGCTCAGCCCGTCGGCGCAGGCCAGTTGCTGTCCATCGGGACTGAATGTCATGGCAAACCCATGGATACTGTAGCGGCAAGGCCTGCCGGTCTTGTACTGCCAACCTTGCGGTTCCCTGAATTTCCACAGACCGACAGTGCCTGTTCCTTCCGTGTAACAGGGTTGACTGGCTGCAGTCGAGCACAACGCCAGACAGTCGCCAGCGGGGGCCAGGGCCGCCCCCTGGCGTATGCATGCCCTGACATCGGCGAATTCATGTGCCTCCCAGCCGGTTCCCCTGCGCCGACAGACATGGGCTCTCCAGCCGCTTACAAACAAAAAAAACTGGCTGTTGCGGCTGAAAACCATGATGTCAGGAGTCAGTTCAATCAAGCCCTGTGGAGGCTCTCCATCAGGTGCAAGCCAGTTCCATTGCTGTTGCCAGCAGCTCAGGTGCTCGTTGCCGAAAACAGACAGGCCACCCTCGTCGTCTGCAATCGCCATATAGTGATAATCAAGGCTGGTTACCACCTTGGTGACGACACTGGAGGACAGCAGGCTGCTTCCCAGGCTATGCCACTGGCCATGGGGATCAGGCTGCCAGCCGTGCAGGTGACCTTGTGGGTCTACCGCCTCCAGGCGGCGACTGTCGGCGCTGAATCGCAGGCTGTGGAAACTGTGCGAGTAGGAAAAATATCCCCGCTGCCGCAGTGCGCCCAGATCATAATGACAGACGCTGATGCATATGGGGCTGTCTTGCCGGCTGATCCGGGAGCAGTGTGCAAGGTATTGGCCATCCGGGCTGCACACCAGATCCAGAATGAGCATTCCTCTGTAGTCTATGGTTCTCAGCTCGCAGGCAGAGAAGCGCTGTGTGACAAGTCGTTGTTTCAACAGGGCACAAAAAAGGCCGCGCGCAGACAGCTCCCGCAGGGCCAGTCGCTCCAGTGCGGCCCGCTGCAGGGTGCCGACGGCAAGGCGTTCCCGCCAGTCGAGAAGAGACTGGCGACCATGGGAGGGAGCTAAAGCCTGTTTCAGTTGCCGCCAGCACAGGGACGGCAGGTCACGCATGAAGCTGCGCGCTTGCAGCTCGGGATCGCTTGTCAGCCGGTACCACCGGTGGCACACCCGGCCAGAGCGTGCCAGATCGGCCGGTCCCAGACGATACAGCACCAGCTCCAGAAGATGATCAGGCCAGTGGGCAATGCTGTGTCCAGCCAGACAGTGAGTCACCGCAGGCCTGGGCTCGACCTGCGACCTGATAACGGGTATCCGGGCACCAGGGGGGCTGTCAGTCACCCGCAGCCTGAAAGTCGCTGCGGTCTCTGGTTGAGCCGGTCCGGCCTCTGGCTGAGCCGATCCGGGCGCTAAGCGCGTGACAGGCACAGGCATCTGCATAGGAACAGCCTCCAGTCCTTGTTATTCCCTTTCGACAATTGCGGTAACGAAACAGCCGCAAACAGGTAGAGCGCAACGATTGCAGTTTCCTGCATAAAAGCCGGTCTGATCGTCCCGTACCCCGGACACCAGCGAGCCGGGGTGGCGCGGTGCGTTTTCTGTCTCCCCCAGCGCAGCTGAGGTCGCAGGGGGCACGGCGATGGATGCCGGTGTGTTCACGAGAGAGCGCCGTGGAGACTCTTCCCCTGTTGCCGGTTTGCAACGCAGCGCTTTAGATGCCAGTCGGAACAGGAAGTTCGGACGCCCAGGGTGATGCGGGTGGACGGGGCAGTGGTGGGTCTATGCCTATTGCCTCCGCGTCCAGTGCCTCGTCTGCTGGCATAAGATGCAGGCAGCGCATCCAGATTTCGGGAACGTCATAGAAACTCCTTGCGCTATTGAAGGAGAGTATCAGCCGACAACCATCAGGTGAAAACAGCACTTGTATCACAGGGTGTTTCTCATACCAGGCGGCTTTCTCGGTGTAGCGGCCATCGGGAGTGGGTCCCCAGAGGCTGATTCTGTTGCCCATTGTGTTCAGCGCACAATGGTAGCCGTCTGGAGAAAAAGTCAGGCAGCAGGGTTCGCCCGGGTTGTCAATCCGTGCCACAGGCACCCAGTTGGACGTCAGACGTTGCCAGAGTTGAACGCCGCTCCAGGCAGAGATGGCTGCCAGGCAATGGCCGGTAACATTGAACTGCAGGGACTCCAGAGCGCATTCCCGGTCCTTCGGCTTGTCGTGAGCTCTCCGCTCGCCGGCATGAGTGTCAAGTTGCAACCTGTCTGAAATCCAGCAGTCATCCGATGAATGGATAGACAGGATGCTCAACACGCGTGCAGGGCGCTGTCTTTCCGGGAAGGCGAGTTGTTGACCGTCCGGGTGGAATGCCATGGGAAACAGACCTCTGTTGAAGTCCAGATCCCGCAGAATGTTGGCCAGGTGGCACCATCCGTAGTCAGCCTCAAAGCGCCATAGTCCCAGTTTTGTCAGCATGCACGGATACGGCCGACGCCCGCGCCGTTCAAAACGAAAAGAACAGTGCGCCTGGGCCAGCAGGCATTCGTGTGGGTCCAGGGTCAGATTGATGCGGGTCGTCATCCTGCAGCCGGGCCGGTCTGCACTCGGGGAGTCTGGCTCAATCCACTGCTCCTGCCAGGCGTTTCTCACGCGCTGCAGGGCGCGCAGGCCCCGGGAGTCAACAAACAGCAGGTGCCGGGCCCGGGCCCCGAACAGCAGGGGCGCGTCTCTCGTGCGGTCGCGGCTTGTCCCCAGGGCACTGCCCTTTTGCCAGGCCCCTGAATACTGCCGCTGCCAGCTACCCTTTTTGTCCTCATGAAAAATCAGAAGATGGGTCCGCGTTGCTACGGCCAGATAACAGCTATCGGGACTGAGCCTTGTTTTCTCTACAATTTCCCTGGAGGTCGGAACAGAATCCATGCTGGACCAGATGATTCGATCCGCGACAGGGCATTTCCTCCAGACCTGTATGGTTCCTGTTTTGTCAACAGCCCGCAGTTGCCGGCCGTTTTTACTGAATCGCAGACAATGCGGAAAAAAGGGCAGGGAAAAGCGGCTGACGCTCTGCAATTGGCAGCCCTGTTCCCGCCAGAGTCTGACGGTATGACTGCTCCGGCCGGATACACAGCCGCTGAGGTGTGAGCCATCCGGGCTGTAGGCCAGGTGGTTGAGCCAGGGGCCGCCACAGGGAACGGCTGCACCACTGCTGAGAGATAAGCGACCGCTGTTCACCTGTAGTCGCGTCAGGCTGTATAACAGGATTCGGGACGCCGCTTTCTCTTTCAGAAGGCGTTCGAGCTCCTCCTTTCGCTCTGAGCCGGGCGAAAGCTGTGCACACCAGCGCGTCAGTGCCTCGCGGACATGCTGTGGCTCTGGCACCTGTTGGCGCCACAGTGGATTTGAGTGTGTAAAGCAATGAGCTTGCAATACGAGGTCTGTTGCTGCCAGGCGCCATTGGCGACAGACGCGACTGCAACGCGCAAGGTCGGCCGGTTCCAGATAGTTCAGCACCAGTGCCAGCAGTGAAGCAGGCCAGCGGCCTATGTGCCGCCCGGGCAGGCAGGCGCTGGATGGGCTCTGCGGCCTTACTGACCGTCCGAAAGGCTTGTCTGCGTCGGTGACCCGGGATCCGGGTGAGGAGCGCAGAAGTGGGGGCGGGTACAAAACGGACATGCTCACGGACCTGTCTTCGTGTTGGTCTACTGGGCTTGAGGGACGCCAGACTTCTGCGTTGGTTCAGACAATCTGGACACCGTTTGTGGCAGAATCGCAGCGCAATCAGGGCAGGTCTCGCCCGCGTCTGTCCCGCTTGTTTTTATTGCTGTCGGTTTCTGCTGGTTGTGTGGCAAAAAATTCAGCCAGTGCAGCTGATAATAGCGAGGGTTTTCCTCAGGTCGTCGCAAGTGGCCATGATCAGCCGGGAGCCATCAGGTGTGGACAGAAACCGGCACACGCCAAGGTAGCGAAGTGACTTCACTTTTTTGACGCACTGCCCATAGTGTCCGGTGCCGTGGATGCTGAATTCGTCCTGATCATCAATGGCATAGTGTTGCCCATCAGGAGAAAACGCAAACGGGTTTCTCGTCACGGAAAGAGAGCCGAGGGTGGTGACTGAATGTTGCGGTGTCCAGCGCTGTGTGGCAGTAGCTCGCCAGACCTGCACCATGACGTGCGTGCTGACAGTAAAACAGGCACCGCACGGGCTGAAGGGAAAGGAGATGACATCCTTCACCCGTTCTCTTTGCCACAGACACAACAGCCTCAGTTCCGGACGCCCGGCTTGGGTGCTGGGGCCGGTGTCGACACCCGGCATGCATAGGCTGTCTTCACTGACGCTGGCATCGGGGCGTGCCAGCTGTTGTCCATCAGGTCTCAATGCCAGCGGAAAGGCGCACACGACATTGTTCCTGCATGCTCCCGTAGTCACGCATTTCCAGTGACACCCTTCTTGAAGGTGGTAGATCTGGACGTGGAGCTCGCCCGAAGAGTCGCTGCCAGCTATGCCCGGTGAGTCGGTCTTCACCAGCTCTGTCGTCAGCCAGCGGCTGTTGGCATCAGTTGGCGCCAGTGCCTGTTCCAGCCGCTGTCTGTGGGAGGCCGGGTAGCTGCGCATAAAACATTTTGCCTGCAGTTCGATCTGGTTGGCCACCCGGTACCATTGGTGACACACCTGACTGTAACGCGCCAGCTTGGCGGGTTTGAGCGGGCACAGCAGCAGCTCCAGCAACGAATCTGGCCAGTGTGTGATATCCCGTCCGGGCCTGGCTGTTGCAGCCTGTGTTTGTTTGCACGGCTTATGGGTCGGGGAGGGCTTGAATCTGTGACCGGGCACTGCCCCCACTGCCGAACGTTTGGCTGGCGGCAATTGAAGGGGCGGCGATGGCGGTGAAGGTGTAGAGGAATGAGGCATGCTCACGGGAACGTCCTCAGGTTCAAGGAGAGTCGTGCAGCCTGTCTGGGAGGGGGCGCAGCGCAGTGAGGTTCTCAAAAAATGTCAGTGGTGGGTATATCAATACTGTTCCTTGCGACGACAAGGTTCGCCTGCAAGCAGAAGAAAACGGCAGCGTGCCATCTTTTGGTTGCTTGAAGCAGGATGGAAGCTGTGCGGTAAATCCGTGTGCCGCACTTGCCTTTGGGAGCAGAATAGTGAGTGTCAGGTGAGAGCTGGACTTCAGTGGGGGACCGGTGACGTGGCTATGCGGGGGAGGCCTGTGTTCCAGGGCGGGAGTCAAGAGCTCCAGTGTGCTGGTCAGTTCCGGTTTTCAATCTTGCCTTTTCTGCCGGGACAGGAGCATAATCCACGGCGCCGGAGGCAGGTGTATCTGGTTCTTTTGATGCGTTAAGTGGTGTGTTCTGCTGCCGGTAGTTGGTAGCCGCAACCCATCGGAAGGCGCAACCCATTGGAAGGAACGTATCAGGGGATCCTGGGCTCATGTCTGTGACTGCCGGAGGAATTCCTGGCTGTGCTGCTGGTGTCTGCGCTCATCGTCAAGCGTGCTATATTGTCAGGCACCCGACTGGGTTCAGAAAGCTGCCGCTTGCGGTGTCAGGCCTCCAGGTGCCTGAGTCTGGCGTTTTTAACTTGAATTCGAGCTGATACAAATGAAGAAATTGGTGTCGCTGACCTTTTTGGTCGCCATCCTGTCCGGTTGTGCAAGTCAGAGTCTTACGTTAAGGCCGCGAGCGTCCGGTGATTTTCCAGACCAGGAAGTGTCTCAGGACTTTTTTATTTCGGGTCTGCTGCAGAAGAAGCACCTGGATGCCGCTGCTGTGTGTGGAACTGCTGACAAAGTGGCGCGCGTAGAAACCGTAGAGACACCCACGAATGTGGTGCTGTCCATGTTGACGTTCGGTCTCTATACGCCGCGTACAGTCAGAGTTTACTGCGCCCGGTAATCCCTGCTGAATCCTTGGGGGCCGGATGCGTTGTGCCGCTTGGGGGCTGACAGTGCCAGGCCGGTACAGTCGGCCGGTAGATTGTTGGGCAGCACGGGGCAGGGAGGCTTTGCAGGGCATCTATTGAGTTGCTGGCGAGAAGCGGTGCTTCCCGCCCCCGTCTTGTTCGGCTGTAGTCTCCAGGGCGGTGAGAAACTGTACGAGGACCTCCTGTCCTGTTTCGCGCGCCAAATCCAGAGGGGTCTTGTTTTCCAGCAGTTCCCGGGCGTCGGGGTCTGCTCCTTTTTCGACCAGCTGTTTGACTGTATCTATGGCATCTATGGCATCTATGGCACCAGCGAGGACGGCCTCGTGCAGCGGGGTTTTCCCGTCATGGGTGCGGGCGTTTACGTCTGCCCCCCATGCCAGAAGATGTTTGACAGTGGTTTGGCAACCCTGGTGCGCTGCCTCGTGCAGGGGCGTTTGGCCCAGCGAATCTGTTTCGTTTATGGCGCTGCTGTCTTTCTTCAGGAGGTGGTGGACGATGGCCGCATGCCCCGCACTGGCAGCCTGTTGCAAGGGGGAAGTCTGCGCGTAAGCAGTGCTTCTTGTGTTGACATCAATATTGCTGGCAGCCAGAAGACATTGCACTGTTTCCAGGGAGCCTGATGTGACAGCGCAGTGTAGCGGCGTCAAGCCTACCTCGTTTTCTGCGTTGACATTCGCTCCCCTGTCCAGCAGGTCTGAAACGACATCAGCCGCACCCTGACTGGCGGCTATGTGCAGCGGGCGCGACCAGTTCGCGTCTTGCACTTCGGGCTTGGCGCCTGCCTTCAATAGTTTTCGAGCTGTCGTTCTGTGGTCTTGGCTTGAGCTGTACAGCGCCAGAATAAGGGGAGTGTTTCCGGACTCGTCTTCGAGCTCCAGGGATGCCTGTCGGCTCACCAGTGCTGTGACGCTGCGGTGGTATCCCATGCCAGCAGCCAGATGAAGCGGCGTCATATTATTGGGCCCCGGGATATCCGGATCGGTGCCCAGGCAGTCAATCAGGTACAGCACAACCGCACTGTTGCCTTGTTCTGCGGCCAGGTGTAACGGGGTTCGATTTTCATTGTCACGCATATTGCTGTCAGGCTGATGTTGCCGCGCAAACTGGCGCAGGTATTCCATAGTGCCTGATGCAACGGCATGATGCAGGAGGCTGGCACCTTGTTTATTTGCTGTAGGGAAACCCTGTTCACGACAGAGGTTGTTGCAGAGTAACAGGGTTGCGCAGTCGGGCTCCTGTGTGGACGGCGTCCCGTCTGCCAGGGCGTGACAAAAACTGTCACTGAGTGTGGGGCTGACGACTTTGGCTGCCAGGCTGACCAGTGTTGCTGGTGCCGGCCCGTTGGTTACCCGTGTAACTTCCCGCGCGAGTCCAGATAGATGGTTGGGTCTCCTGTCCCTTTCGCCATGGGCTGGAACCTGGTCGCTGAGCGGGGCATAAGGATGCAGTTGAATGTTTGATCGCATAAAAAAACAGATTTCGGTAGTCATCGCATAAAAAAAATAGATTGCCGGAGTGCTGAATGTGTGTGGGCCAGTGCTTCGTTTCGCGTTGTTGGCGAGAACAGTTGACTCCGCTGCAAAGTGCCCGGCTGTGATGAGGTTGTGTTCCTGTGTTCCTGTGTTCCTGTGTTCCTGTGTTCCTGTGAAGCAGGCTTTGGCTCGCTTTTTGTGTGAGGATGACGTCTTCTCGTTTTTCTTCCCTGTTCCCTTCCCGCTGACCTGGTGTGCGGCAAGCCCCATCCTTCAGGGCGGGGAAGGATAGCGCGTCTAATCTCACTGGCATTAATCGCAGACCTAAAGTACGCTCCAGGGCCCAGGGGCGGGACACTCCCAGCCCGCCTGTGAAGTGAGCGGTGAGGTGATGCCGCCAGCAGCAGGAACCCGCCGGAGCGTCTCGCAGGCGGCAGCGTGAAGCTGTCATCTGTGAGCGCAGCAGAAATTCCCGTCCTTCAGGGTGGGGAGGATGTCGAGTCTTGTCCGGACGCCAGTCAACGCAGCATGCAATCCGGCAATAGCGAGGGGGCCGTCGTGATCATGGCCTACTCAACGGTTGTTTCGGGAACGGGCTCGCAAGCGGGTGCGGACTCTACCAGATGAAAGGGTGTGAGTCCATCGAGTCGTACTGGCCGGCACATCAGGTCCAGCATAAATGGATATGCGCCCATGGCAGCATTTCTGATGTCGTCTACTACGAACAGGATGGGACAGGTCACAACTGTCGAGTGGCTCATGCTGGCCTCTCTTGGTATATGGCGGAAATGCCCGGGTGTCAGCTCTGTTTGAATGTGAACAGAAATTGCGGGATTGAACTCCCGCACGCATGACAGTCCAGGAGGCAGTCGGCTGTCACTATCTGGTGCGCAATCTATAGCGCAATACTCAGGATGTGCCTGTGCCGGTCGAGGTGAATCCGTGCGATAGACCGGGATGTGAGATCTTTTTTTTCGTGCCAGGCGCTCTCTGTTGTCTGGAGAGTTCAGGAAAACCCGGCTCGTTCATCGATCACTATGCAGCGCATGCGTAAAAGTCGTGCAAGGTTTGTTGAGAAAGCTGATCTGCTTGCGGTTTGGCACCTGTTTCTGGCGCAAGTCAAGCACAAGTTGTCGCCTTGCGAAGACTACGAAATAACTGTTGTCGGGCGTGCTTTCTGCCACAGTGATTGACCAACAGCCCTCCTGTTGTATTCAGCACCCGTAGCATCGCCTGCACAAGTCCGGTTGCTGGGGCCGTGTGGATCGTGACACTGACGATAAGCGCGAATCCCCCCCTTTTTGTATCCGGGATTCCGGGTGGCTTGCCTTTGCCTTTTTCAATCGACATGCCGTCGCTTTGATCTTGGTGCCGCTGAAGTCTTGCAAGTACTTTTCCAGAAGGGGGCTGAGGTTGCCAGACCAGACTGTCGACTTTCGGATCCGGTGCCTGGTGACGATGCCGACTGGTTGTTTTACAATCCGCACACTTTTTCCGACTTATATGTGTCAGGTGCTCATGAAATCCAGCTCCCGGGATGCCCCTGATGTGCTTCCTGCCATTTCTCCTGCTCATGAAAATATTACCGGACGCAGAATTACTCAACGGCGGACAGGTGCTGGCAGTATGCGGCAAGGTCCTCGCATCAGTTGGCGGCTGCCGTTGAGTGCCCCCCTTTTGTTGGTTTTGGTGGTGAGCCTGGGTCTGGGCGGAGCAGTCTGGCTTCTCCAGGGCAAGCTGGAGAAGCTCCAGACGCAACTCGTGGCGACTGAGCGTCAGCTTGTCGAAATGTCCGGAGCTGTGTCTGCAACGGGCCAATCGGTAGACCGCAATGAAGCGCAGCTTGGTGCGCGCCTCAAGGCGTTGGATTTTGAAATTCGTAAGCTCTGGGACCTGACTAACAAGCGTAATCGCCCCTTGATCGCGCAGCAGGGGCAGCAGCTTGACACGCTGAAAAAGGATGTTCAGTTCTTGTCAAAACTGAATAAGCAGCAGGTTACTGCATTGGCAAACAACAAGGCCATGAGCGAGAAGTTGGCCGGTTCTGTTGCTGTGCTTAAAAAAGAGGTTGCCGCTGTGAAAACGGAGCAGCTTGCCGGTGCTGCACTGGATAATGAGCATATTCTGGCCCTGGAAAAGTCGGTGGATGATCTGTCGGAAAAAGTCGGGAGCAGCACCAATGTTGAGGACCGGCTGGGCAATCTCAGTGAACGGATGGATGCTGTGGACGGATACCGGCAGCAGGTCAGTCGCAGGCTGCTCCAGTTGGAGCAAAGTCTACGCAGTCTGCAAGCCGGGGGTTCAGCTCCGGTCCGCTCGCCAGGGTCTTGAGTGGCACTTTTCCTTCCGGGTATGTCGCGTGCCGCAGCCGGGGGGAAGCCAGCTGCGTGTTGCCGGGGCTTGGTAGTTTTCTTTTCAGAAAAACAGGGCTGGGTGGGTAGGTCTGTTGCCCCCAGGGCACCAGGTCTGTCTTTTTTCAACTGATACAGGGAGGCGCTGGTGATGGAAAAAGTGCAGGACGGGCAAAGAGTCAGACTTCTCTGGATACTGTCGGTCACACTGTATTGTCTGTTGATCATGACGATGTCAGTTGAGCACTGGATGCTGGTCGCACCAGCCCTGGACTCGCCCTGGTTGATATGGAGTATTCGTCTGGCACCCTTGCTTGTGTTGGCGCCGAGCATTTTCAGGCGATATGCCCGCTCTTTCGTCTGGTTGTGTTTTGTTCTTCTTTTCTACTTTTCCAGCAGTGTCGTTTACGGTTGCACCCGCCAGACCGGCGCTTGGCTGAGCTGGGTGCTGGTGGCCTTGTGTGCCGGACTATTCACCAGTGCACTACTGTATGTGCGTTGTGTATACCGGAGCAGAAGTTGAGCTGGAGCAGAGGTCAAGCGGAGCCGAGGTCAAGCGGAGTAGAGGTCAAGCGGAGCAGAGGTCAAGCGGAGCAGAGGTCAGGCGGAGCAGAGGTCAGGCGGAGCAGAGGTCAGGCGGAGCAGAGGTCAGGCGGAGCAGAGGTCAGGCGGAGCAGAGGTCAGGCGGAGCAGAGGTCAAGCGGAGCAGAGGTCAAGCGGAGCAGAAGTTAGCCTGAGCACATATCAGGAAAAAAGGCCGGCACGCACTTGCGGATCCGTGGAGGCCAGGGCTGCCCGGGGCAAGGGGCAAGGGGCAAGGGGAGAGAACCGGAAGCCGGGCTTGGCTTCCGGCCGTTGCCTCCTGTGAACACGGCTGGCTTTCCACGTCTGCTGCCCTTGAGTACACCCTCGGCCTTCTCTCCAGGCCATGCAGTCTTTCGCCTGTCTCCCTCGACTGCATTCTCTCCTGACAACAGGCCTTCTTAGCCGCGACTGAACAGAGCATCGCTGCTGAGGCCCTGCTTCTCCAGAATCATCCGCAGCCTCTTGAGTGCTTCGACCTGAATTTGCCGCACCCGCTCCCGCGTCAGGCCTATTTCTCGCCCGACTTGTTCCAGGGTGCTTGTTTCGTAGCCCTGCAGTCCAAAGCGTCTGGCGACAACCTCACGCTGCTTCTCCGGCAATTCGCACAGCCAGCTGTCAATACTGTCGTTGAGGTCGCTGTCCTGGAGAAGAACGGCTGGGTCCGTTTCCCGCACATCAGATATAGTGTCCAGAATGGATTTGTCGGAATCGTACCCCAGCGGCGTGTCTACAGAGGTCACACGCTCGTTCAGTCCGAGCATGCGCTTGACGTCGTTTACCGGTTTGTCAAGAAGCCCGGCAATTTCCTCAGGAGTAGGGTCGTGATCCAGCTTCTGGGTCAGCTCGCGTGCCGCACGAAGATAGACATTCAATTCCTTGACCACATGAATAGGCAGGCGAATGGTGCGGGTCTGATTCATAATGGCCCGCTCGATGGTTTGCCGTATCCACCAGGTGGCATAGGTGGAAAAACGAAAGCCGCGTTCGGGATCAAATTTTTCCACGGCGCGAATCAGCCCGAGGTTCCCTTCTTCGATAAGATCCAGAAGAGACAAGCCCCGATTCACATAGCGGCGGGAAATTTTTACGACGAGGCGCAGGTTGCTCTCAATCATCCGTCTGCGTCCGGCTTCTACGCCACGACGAGCCAGACGTGCGAAATGGACCTCTTCCTCGGGGCTGAGAAGAGGAGAAAATCCAATTTCACTCAGGTAAAGCTGGGTTGCGTCCAGCGAGCGGGGAGGGGCGTCGTCTTCCCGGGCAAAAGAATTTACGACAGAGTTCTTGGATGCCTTCCCCACTGGAAAGAGGTCCATTCCGTCATCGCTATTGACGTCTTTGCTCATGCCTTTATCAAACTCCGTTTCGTACATGAATCCGTGCTGTGAGCCAGTCAGATTGTCTTTACCCTTTTTCATGTATCCTCAGCTCCAGTCTGAATAAAACTCCCCGCTGCAGTGAGTCCTATGTTCAAGGTGCATCAAGAAGACAAATCTGCATCCTGCATGTCCGCACGCACTATAAAAACCGGCATCTGAAACAGGGTTTCAGAGCCTCGGCAGGAGATTCAGAGGATTCACCGGTTCTCCTTTGTGCCGTATTTCAAAGTGCAGTTTGGGTCTGTCTGTCCCTGTAGAACCTAGTTCGGCTATTTTTTGCCCAGCCTTAACCCATTCCCCCTCGCGTACCAAAAGTACACTGTTGTGACCGTAGGCACTGATATACCGCCCCGGGTGCCTTATGATAACCAGGTGGCCGTAGCCCACCAGCCCGGCTCCGGAATAAACAACCTTTCCATCTGCTGTTGCTCTTACAGCTTCTCCCATGCGTCCTGCAATGGCAATACCTGTATAGCGTTTTTTCTTCAGGGAAAACGGCGTCAGAACAGCTCCTCGAACAGGCCAGTACCACGGGGTTTTATTTTTGGCAGCCTGAAGAAAAGAGGTTGCCTTAAAGCTTGGTGCGTCCCCGGGAGCGAACTTTACTCCTCTGGAAATACCTTGTGAAGATGGAAAATTGTGTTTTTTCTCTATGATAGGGTGTTGTTTTTCCCTGGCGTTATTTTCGTGCGAATCGACGAGAACAAGTTGCTGCCCGGAATGTAATACCCAGGGGGACGACAGGTTATTCAGGGCGGCCAGGTCCCCGATCGTCTGGCCATATTGCCGGGCCACGCTGTAAAGGGTTTCACCAGCACTGACTTCATGAATTTTTTGGGTGAGAAGCCAGGTGCGATCCATTACCGGCGGCGAATCGGAGGCCGGCGTCGTGCAGCCTGCAAGAAGAGCCAGAGTAATTCCCAGCGTTTGTGCTCCCAACCTGTATGCAGAAGAGAAAGAATATTCCCGTTTGGCCATGCACTGTCCGTCCTCCGTGTCAGCACATCATGGGTGTTGGAAGCTGTCCTTGTTTATTTTTATTCCAGAAAGGGAATGATGTAAATGGCAATGCACGCTCTGGTGTGTTCCCGACAGGGCTGCCAGCATTCCCGGTGTTGTTTCGCTGAGTCTGATATGGCCGGTTCAGGACCTAATCAGGGCGTGCCCAGCGTTCCAGACCCCATACCAGTGCAAATCCTGCTGCCGCTGCCATCAAAGCGGCAGCAGGCATGGCTGGATTTCCTGTGGCAGCAGTGTATTGCCAGGGCCAAAGCCAGAGTGTATCTGCACTGCTGTGTGGTGCTGCAAGCAGGCTCTGTTGCCAGGGCCAGAGTTTTGTCAGAGAGCCCAGTATGGCGCCGGTCAGAAAAGCCATGGTCAGCTGTCGGGCTTTGTGCAGTAATGCTATGAGAAGGCGCGAAAAGACAATAAGCCCGGTGAGACATCCCAGAGCCAGTGGTGTGAGAACAGATAATTGGAGCTGCGCAACGGCGTGCATCACAGGGATGTAATAGCCCAGTAATGTCAGAACAAAGCTGCCCGATATGCCGGGTAGCATCATGGCACAGACGGCAACAGCCCCCGCCAGAAAAAAAGAGACTGGCGTTGTGTCATGCGCCGTAAAGGGCGTGCTGGTGGCAAGAACTGACGAGAGCATCGCTCCCAGAAGAAAAATAGCCCCGGATTTGTATTCCCGGGTCAGGTGCAAGGAGCGGCTGAGGACAAAGCCTGACGCCAGAACCAGTCCAAAAAAGAAAGACCATGCCGGAACAGGGTGTTGCAGCAGAATCCAGGCTATCAGTCGAGACAGAGTGATAAGGCTGGTCACTATCCCTGCGAACAGTGTCAGAAGAAAAGAGCCCCGGATGTAGTGCCAGAACGCGCCCGGGCCTTCGCTAATCAGTTTTTTGATGGCGGTGAGGTTGCACCTGCCGAGACTCTCTATGAAAGTGTCGTAAATGCCGGAAATCAGGGCAACGGTTCCACCTGAAATACCCGGGACAAGGTCGGCCGCACCCATGGCCAAGCCTTTGCAGAACAGGAGGAAGAAAGATCTGGGAGGCATAAATATGCGATTCTTTCAGAGAAAAACAGGCCGTACATCTTCCTGTTTTTCCTGTGCAAAATCCAGAGACTTTTCCTTGGTAGAGTGCGCTGGCTGAGTCGGTTGGCGCGATCGTTCCCTGACGCATTGCAGAGGTTGCGTCTCCGAAGACGGCGACAGGGCCCGGGCAGCGACCGCCGCCTTGCTGGCGCAGTTCATCAGGGGGGCAGTAGAGAGAGTCTGCGCTTTTCGCCGGGCATTGCAATATCTGGCGGCGAGGCGGTTTGCTACTGTATTTACTCAAGACGTCGATGTGCCAGTCTGGGAGCTGGCAGGAGTAAAAAGGTTTCGTCTGCACGCACCATGCCCATTTCTTGTCGTGCCAGGCCTTCTACTGTGTCGAGACCGGCCCCTCCGGGATCCTGCAACACAACAATTTCAGCTCCCAGTCTGTTGTTGCGTTCCTCAATTTTATGGTTGCTCGCTTTTTGGAGCCGGGTTTGCTGGCTGGTGTGACGCATCTGGAACCAGCCAGATTCTCCCCACCATAGCTGGATCTGCAGTGCCGTCAAAACCAGAGCAAGCAGCAGTCCCAGGGAGTATGTTGCTGGCTTGCTCACTTGATGTGCAGTTCTTCAAAACCCTTTACCAGCTGGTCCAGTTCCTTTATCTGCCGCAGAAAGGGTTCAAGAAGCTTCAGTGGCAAGGCGCTGGGTCCGTCACAGAGTGCACTGTCCGGATCGGGGTGGGCTTCGATGAACAGCCCTGCTATGCCAACAGCGATTCCCGCTCGCGACAACTCCACCAGCTGCTGGCGGCGACCGCCAGAGGCTGCGCTCATGGGATCCCTGCATTGCAGTGCATGCGTGGCATCGAGAATCAGTGGCGCGCCACCGCTGACATCGGCCATAACCTTCAGCCCCAGCATGTCAACGACAAGATTGTCGTAGCCGTGACAGGTTCCTCGCTCGCACAGCATCACTTTCTCGTTGCCGGCTGAGCGAAATTTTTCCACGATATTTCCCGTTTGGGCCGGACTGAGAAACTGGGGTTTTTTTATATTGATCACAGTATCAGTGGCAGCCATTGCCATCACCAGGTCGCTCTGGCGTGCCAGAAAGGCAGGCAGCTGGAGGATGTCTGCCACTTCAGAAACAGGCTGGCACTGGTGGGGCTCGTGGACATCAGTGAGAATCGGGCAGCCAAAAGTCTCTTTTATTTCCTGCAGTATTCTGAGCCCTTCATCAAGGCCTGGCCCCCGGAAACCATTGATCGAGGAGCGATTGGCCTTGTCAAATGATGCCTTGAATATGTAGGGAATAGAGAGCGTCCGGGTGACCTGTACGTAATGTGCTGCGACTTCCAGAGCCAGTTCGCGCGATTCCAGAACGTTCATTCCGCCCATGAGTACGAAGGGGGCCTGGTTGCCAATTTCCAGGCCGTCGGCAACAACTAGAGTTCGGCTTTGCACGGATGCCCTCCTTCCTTTGCCCTGCTGCGGCATTTTTCCTGCACAGCGGCCTCAACAAAGGCCGTGAACAACTTGTGTCCGTATCTGGGGGTCGAGTTGAATTCCGGGTGAAACTGGCAGCCAACGAACCAGGGGTGGTTTGTCAGCTCGATAATCTCGACCAGCGAGCCGTCCCCGGAGCGTCCGGAGACAGTCAATCCCGCTTCCTGCAGCTGAGCAATATAGTTGTTGTTGACTTCATAGCGGTGGCGGTGCCGCTCTTTGATAGAGTGGCAGCCATAGGCAATCTGCACTCTGGTGCCAGGCTCGAGATGGCACAGCTGTGCTCCCAGGCGCATGGTACCCCCCTTGTCCGATGCCGTGTGACGCAGTTGGGTCTGCCCGTCGGGGGTGCGCCACTCCGTAATCAGACCTATAACAGGTGCCGGTGTGTCAGGATCAAATTCCGTACTGTTGGCATGGGCTATCCCTGCTATATGGCGGGCATATTCTATGACTGCGACCTGCATTCCGAGACAAATGCCAAGATAAGGAATTTTCTTTTCACGGGCGTAGCGCACTGTTGCAATTTTTCCTTCGATACCGCGCTCACCAAAGCCGCCCGGAACCAGAATGGCGTCCACGCCCTGCAGCCGGGCAGTTCCCTCACGTTCGATCTCCTCTGAATCAATGCAGCGCAGGTCAACCCGGGTGCGCGTACTCAGTCCGGCATGCCGGACCGCCTCTATCAGTGACTTGTAGGCGTCCGGAAGATCCATGTACTTCCCGACCATGGCGATGGTCACTTCTTCTTCCGGATTTTTCTCCCTGTCGACAACAGCCTCCCATTCGGAAAGATCAGCCGGGCGGCAGTCCAGCCCGAGGTTGTTCACCAGAGTAGAGTCCAGCCCTTCGCGCTGCAGCATCGAGGGAATCTTGTAGATGGAGTCAGCATCCTCCAGCGAAATGACAGCATGTTCGGCTACATTGGTGAACAGTGCGATCTTCTTCCGGGACGCCTCGTCTATGTATTTTTCGGAGCGGCACAGCAAAACGTCCGGCTGCAGGCCAATCGAGCGAAGCTCTTTGACTGAGTGCTGTGTGGGTTTCGTTTTCAGCTCCCGGGCCGTCTGTATCCATGGGACGAGCGTCAGGTGCAGCAGCTGGGCCCGGCGAGGATTCAGCTCCATTTTCATCTGCCGTATGGCTTCAAGGAAAGGCTGGGACTCTATATCACCTGCTGTGCCGCCAATTTCCACCAGGGCAATGTCACTTCCACGGGCTCCGGCCTGAATGCGGGACTTGATTTCATCTGTAATGTGGGGGATCACCTGGACGGTTCCACCCAGGTAGTCCCCACGCCGTTCCCTGCGTAAAACGCTTTCGTAGACACGACCCGAGGTGAAATTGTTGGCGCAGGTCATGGTGGTATTGACGAAGCGCTCGTAGTGTCCCAGATCCAGGTCGGTCTCGGCACCGTCTTCAGTGACGAAAACCTCGCCATGCTGAAATGGGCTCATGGTACCCGGATCCACATTGATATAGGGGTCCAGCTTGAGCAGTGTGACCTTCAAGCCGCGACTTTCAAGTGTGGCGGCCAGCGAGGCTGCGGCAATACCCTTCCCGAGGGAGGAAACAACGCCGCCTGTGACAAAAACATAGCAGGTCATTGGAAGTCCGTTTTGTGCCAAGCGCGGCGGAAAGATGTATCCAGAAAAGATGCGTCACCCTATCAAAAACCAGGAGCGCTCTCAACACCGGGACTCTGTTGCAGTGTTTTGCTGTCGTTAGCTACAACGCTGTCTGCCCCTTGTTCCGGCAGTGGGGACCAGGAGAGATGCCAGCCGGGCTCCCCCGGTGCGCTTTGAAAGCCATCTGCTACCAGAATTCCTGGAATGGCTATCAGTCGGGTTCCCCTGTGAAGCACTGGGAGGCGTTGTCGCAGCCAGTGAGGAACGCCGAAAGTGTTGAGCCATTTTTTCAGCGTCTTGCGTCCTTTGCGCCCGGGCAGTGCAAAGGGCTCAAACGGCTTGTGTCCACGGAGAGACAGTACACATCGGGCCTGTTCGTGGAGGAGGGAGGTGTGGCTTTGAGCAGCAGTCCTGTGCCAGCGTAGAATGCCATTGTTGGGCAGTGCTTGCTGCCCGTCCTTCCCGTCCCGCCCGTTGAGAGAAAACGCCGATTCAATGGGGGCTGCTGCTGGCAGAGGGGGAGTTGCCAGTAAAAAATTTTTATAGCGCCGCACTTCGGCCTGGTGCCATGCAGTAATAGCCTGGGAGTCGGCTCGGGATTCGGCAACCTCTTTGATTATGGTCAGCAGTCGGGCCTGTGTAGGAGGTGGGAGCTCGGTACGCAATAACCACTCCTTGAGAAGCAGGTGGCGTCGAGGTGGCGAAAGTGACAGGAGTGATGAAATTTCCAGCAGAGGCGCAGGGCCGAGACCCGGAACTGCGTGAGTCTGGACGCAGTGCTCATAATCCATTGCGGTCAGGTTCTGCAGGAGGCCGTCTGCCTCAGTGCACAATTGTCCCAGCCGGTTGATGTTGTTCACAGCAGCGGGCCAACGAGCCAGAAGGCGTGGCACTATCTCTTTTCTCAAGAAGTTGCGATCGAATGTGAGGTCATTGTTGCTTCCATCTTCGATCCATTCCAGCTGGTGGCGCCGCGCCCAGCCTGTCAAGGTGGCTCGTCTGAATCCAAGCAGAGGTCTGATAATGTGTCCGGCTCCCAATGGCCGGGTGGCGGGTATTCCCCCCATGCCTCGTATGCCTGAGCCGCGCATCATCCGGTAGAGTAGGGTTTCTGCCTGGTCGTCGCCATGGTGTCCCTGAGCCAGGTATTCGTGCGGGAGCAGTTCCTGCGCAAAGACCTTGTAGCGAGCTTCTCGGGCGCAGGCTTCCTGGTTGCTGTCGGATTTGCAGTGCACCTTGTGTATGGACAGAGGTACACGCCACTCCTTGCAGAGTGCGCCTATGTGTTGCATCCAGTGGTCAGCTTCAGGGTGCAAGCCGTGGTGGATGTGGAGTGCGCGCAGGGCTGACAGCTTTTTTTGTCGATAAAGCTCCGCACACAGATGCAGGAGCACTGTGGAGTCCAGCCCGCCACTGACGCCTACCACCAGAGACGGGCGCTCGCGGCGATGTGCGCCGCAGAGGCAGGATTGCACTGCGCTCAGGAAGACGGAAGGAGAAAGCGGCTCGCACATTGTAGTACTCAGGGTGGGTGTGGTACTCAGGATGGGTGCCGGTGACCCCGCAGGCTGCCCGGGAGTCATCTCCACCACGAGGAGTGAGAACAGCGGGAGAGCAGTGGGGGCCGGGCATGTAGCCGCCGTTCTTTTCAGGGAATCAGCAGTGGTTCCTGTGTTTTTTTCGGGCTCGCGCCAGGGCTGTCGCCGGACAAAGTTCTTCGTTGGGTGTAAGCGTTCAGGTTCCCAGTTGACGCAGGCGCTGGTAGCGGCTCAGCGCCAGCGTTTGTTCGCTGGCACCTGACAGTTGCTCCAGTTCTTCGAGAATGGCTGTTTTCAGGCGCGCAGCTGTTTCGTCCGGGTTGCTGTGAGCTCCACCCGAGGGTTCCTCCACAACGCGGTCAACGAGTCCTAACTGTTGCAGACGATCGGCGGTGATGCCCATGGCTTTTGCAGCATCCGGAGCTTTTTCGGCAGTTTTCCAGAGGATGGACGCGCAGCCTTCTGGCGAAATGACAGAATAAGTGGCGTATTGCAGCATGATCAGTCGATCACAGACACCTATGGCCAGGGCTCCGCCCGAGCCCCCCTCGCCAATGACGGTGGAAACAATCGGGGTTTTCAGCCTTGACATGACGGCCAGGTTGCGTGCGATGGCCTCGCTTTGGCCACGCTTTTCCGCATCTATGCCAGGATGGGCGCCGGGTGTGTCTATGAATGTCAGTATGGGTATACGGAAGCGCTCGGCCATTTCCATCATCCGGCAAGCTTTGCGGTAGCCTTCCGGGCGAGGCATGCCAAAGTTGCGGTGCACTTTTTCCTGTACCTTGCGTCCCTTTTGATGGCCTATGATCATGACGGCCCGGCCTTCCAGCTCTGCCATGCCAGCCACAACGGCGGGGTCATCAGAAAACTGGCGATCACCACGCAGTTCATCAAAGTCAGTGAAAATACTGCTGATGTAGTCCAGCGTGTGCGGGCGTCGTGGGTGCCGGGCCAGCTGGGCAACCTGCCAGGCGGACAGGTTGCTGAAAATGTTGTCAGTCAGGGCGCGGCACCGGTCTTCCAGTACAGAAATTTCATCAACGATGTTCAGGTTGTTATCGCTGTCTACCAACCGCAGTTCTTGTATTTTGGCCTCTAGCTCTGCGATGGGCTGTTCAAATTCGAGATAGTGAGGATTCATCGGCATCTGAATCGAAGTCTGGCGGATGTTGCCACACATTAAGGAATAGACCGGCATTTGTCGAGGATAAAATGTAGATGCGAGTGCAGGCGCTCGGTTTTGGCTGTTCTCAGGCCAGTGGCGTTTTGGGGTATCTTTGATCCGGGCGAAGAAAAAAGTCACCGGAACAGGTCGCCGGTGGTTGTTGTATCAAGGATTTTGTGGGCAGTTTGGCATGCGTCTTGAGATAAGGGCGATGCGAAATGGGGGGCAGTTGGCCGTCAGTCCAGTGTGGGTCGGTAGTCTGTGGAGGGCGATGTTTGACCTGGGGCGGTGTGCAGATGGCGTTTTGCGGCCGAGGCGGCAGGCATGGGGTGTTGTTCGTTGTGGCTTGGCTTGCGCCAGCGTTCGCGCCAGTGGTGCTGTCTGTCGCGGAGATGTTCATTATCCTTGTTGTCTGGCGACGGCGGTATATTTTTGCCACGGCGGTATATTTTTGCCAAAGGAACGCCCGGAAGTGATGGCTTCCGGGCTCCGCTGGAAGGTGCGTTTGTGCGATCAGGAGAGAATCAGGTTTCTGGTACCCTTTCAAGTTTCGGTTGGGCGTGTGTGATCATCTCGTCCACAGCGGCTTCTATCTGATCGTAAGCGGTAACCTGTTCGTCAAGTGCACTGACGTTTATAGCCTGTAATCCTTTGGGACCCTGCACAATTTCGTAGGAGACGCACTGGCCAGCCTTGAGTGTCTTATAGCCCTCCATGGCAATGGAAGAATAGTGGACAAAAAGGTCCTCCCCCTCGCTGTGAACTCCCGGCAGAATAAAGCCGTACCCTTTGGCGTTATTGAACCATTTCACCCGACCTGTTGGCATCGCGCTGTCCCTCCTGCACTTCTGATGCACTCTTGATTTGGTGTTATTCTTCTCTGGTATCCTCTGGTGCCTGTCCAAGGTTGGCGACCAGCCCTCGATTTATGTAACAACGAGTATCAGGGGGCTGTCAACATTGGTTATCTTTCGATGTTGTTGGTACATCGCGGCTCAAAGGTGGTAGCGTACGAGGTGCGTTTGATGCGTTTTATTGAGTGGAGTCAGCTATCCTTGGAAGGAGAAGGTGGTGGAGAGAAGACGGTCGGCTATTCTGCTGTCGCAGAGGAAAAAATTGGCCAGGAATTGAAACCGCCCTCGAAATACCAGGTCATACTGATTAATGATGACTACACGCCAATGGACTTCGTTGTCGAGATTCTGGAAATGTTTTTCAGGATGTCCAGGGAGCGAGCGACACAGGTTATGCTGACAGTTCATACAGTGGGGTCGGCCGTGTGTGGGGTCTACACGCGGGATGTAGCGGAAACGCGTGCAGAGCAGGTTAATCGGTACTCACAGAAGTATCAGTACCCTTTGATGTGCAAGGCTAGGAAAGCCGCTGACTAAAGCTCTATCGGGTATACCAATGCTCAATAAAGATCTCGAAAAAACTCTCAATAATGCCTTCCGTGAAGCACAAGGGAAGCGTCACGAGTTTATGACAGTGGAGCATCTTCTGCTGGCGTTGCTTGGCAATGACTCGGCAGTGGATGTGCTGGAGGCGTGCGGAGCCGACATACAGCGGCTGAGGGAGGAGCTCAGCCACTTTGTCGACTCGAGTACGCCGCAAATTCCGGTTGGCGATGACGAAAGGGAGACTCAGCCTACTCTTGGCTTCCAGAGGGTATTGCAGCGCGCGGTCTTTCATGTCCAGAGTTCTGGCAAGAAAGAGGTCAATGGGGCTAATGCACTGGTTGCCATTTTCAGTGAACAGGAAAGTCAGGCCGTCTACTTCCTCAAGAGGCAGGAAATTGCCCGAATCGATGTCGTCAATTACATTGCTCACGGTATATCCAAGGTCCCGGGACGCCAAAGTGCGGATGGCCTTGCCCGGGAGTCCTCTGATGATATGGGTGATCCGGAGATGGCAGGTCGACGGCCACTGGATGCCTATACGCTTAACCTGAACGAGCAGGCGCGGCAGGGCAAGATTGACCCCCTTGTTGGTCGTGATCAGGAGGTGGGGCGCGTGTCCCAGATTCTGACGCGCAGAAGGAAAAATAACCCACTGCTGGTGGGTGAGGCGGGTGTTGGCAAAACGGCCATTATGGAGGGTCTGGCCCGCCGTATTGTGGACGGCCAGGTTCCTGCTGTGCTGAATGAATGCACTGTCTATTCTCTGGATCTTGGTGCCTTGCTGGCGGGGACGAAATATCGCGGCGATTTTGAAAAGCGTTTCAAGTCGCTGTTGTCTGAACTGCGCCGGGAAGAGGGAGCCATTCTTTTCATCGATGAAATTCACACCATTATTGGTGCCGGTGCGGCATCGGGCGGTGTGATGGATGCCTCAAATCTGCTCAAGCCCCTGCTGACATCCGGAGAGCTTCGTTGTGTGGGTTCTACTACATTTCAGGAATTCCGGGGCATCTTTGAGAAGGATCGTGCCCTGGCTCGCCGGTTCCAGAAGGTGGATGTCCAGGAACCCAATGTGGATGACACCTTCGAAATTCTGATGGGGCTGAAATCCCGGTTTGAGCAACATCACGAGATCACCTACGAGCGCGAGGCCATGCGTGCTGCTGCCGAGTTGGCTGACCGCTATATCAATGACCGTCACATGCCCGACAAAGCCATCGATGTGATTGATGAAGCGGGTGCCTGGCAGCGTCTGCAGGAAGAAGCAGATCGCAAGTCGGTGATTGGCGTGCCGGAAGTGGAAGCCGTAGTGGCGCGTATGGCGCGGGTACCACCCAAGTCTGTCTCTTCCTCTGACAAGGAACTCCTGGAGCGTCTGCCTCGCAATCTGAAGATGACTATCTTTGGTCAGGATGAAGCCATAGCTGCGCTGACAACCAATATCCGGCTGTCACGAGCGGGGCTCAAGCCGGTGGAAAAACCGGTGGGTTGCTTTCTGTTTGCAGGGCCAACTGGCGTAGGAAAAACAGAAGTCTGCAAGCAGTTGGCAAAATCCACAGGCATCGAGCTTGTACGTTTTGATATGTCCGAGTACATGGAACGTCATACTGTATCCCGTCTGATTGGTGCTCCGCCGGGTTATGTTGGCTTTGATCAGGGTGGTTTGCTGACGGAGGCCATCAACAAGACGCCGCACTGTGTCCTGCTGCTGGATGAGATTGAAAAGGGGCATCCGGACGTCTTTAATCTACTCCTTCAGGTGATGGACCACGGTGTGCTGACTGACAACAACGGACGCAAGGCCGATTTCAGGAATGTCATTCTGGTCATGACCACCAATGCCGGAGCCGAAAACATGAATCGCGGTTCTATTGGCTTTGTTGAGCAGGATCATACGACCGATGGTGCAGAGGCTATAAAGAAAACCTTTACGCCGGAGTTTCGTAATCGCCTTGACGCCGTTATCCAGTTTAATCCGCTCTCGACTGAAGTTATTGCCAGCGTTGTAGACAAGCAGCTGACGGAGCTTCAGGCGCAGCTGGATGAGCGCAAGGTGCAGATTGAGACGAACCGGTCGGCACGTGAGTGGCTTGCAGAAAAGGGTTATGACCGGCTGATGGGTGCGCGACCTATGCAGCGTCTGATCCAGGACAGAATCAAGAAGCTTCTTGCTGAAGATATTCTGTTTGGCAGGCTGGTTAACGGTGGGGTTGTCAGAATCGGCGTCAAGGGCGGAGAGTTGTCTTTCCGCATCGAGCCGACGAGAGAACCTGCGTCTGAAACGGAGTAGCTGTGTTCTGTTCGCTCTGATGGGATCAGCCTGAGCCGGGACTTGATGGCCGATTTTTCGGGGTGGTTTCGGCTCAGGAAAAGGCTTTCGAGAGCACAGGCCTCGGTCCTCCTCTCTTCCTTGTACATCCTTGGCCCCCTGTAAAGGGGGCTTGTTTTTTTCTGGGCATCTCCCTTTTTTTCGTCTTCTGCTCCCCGTGAAATATGAGCTTTTCAGCCTTCTGGCTCCCATCTGCTGCTGTCTTCCGTCAGGTGAGCGGCTAAACTTTATCAAGAGAAAATCAAAGGTTCAGGAGATACCATGGGCGTAATTAAAGGAAACTCGCTGGCTCTTGATAAGGCCACTGTGGATCAGTTTACGAAGGCTGTCGACAAGAGTGGTGCTGACAAAGACACTAAATTTGTACGCGTCAAGGCCCCTGGTTCTGGCGGTTTAGGCGTGCTGGTGGACGACGGAGCCAGAGGTAACATCTTTGGTAAGCTCACTCGGAAATTGAAGCAGGGGGTCAATGAAAAAGGGGAAACAAACCAGCTGCATGCGGCCTGCTTTCTCCATGCCTTTGCTCTGGAGGGCACCAGTGGCGCGACCCTGAATCTCGACGCCTTTGAACCTAAAAAGATTACTGACAGAGTTGTCACAAGAAAAACTGCCCAGTCGCTTCTACAACAGGGGCGCCGTGTAGATATAGCCAGAGCTTCGCCGCACGAATCCTTGAAGCAAATTGCAGAGAATCTTGGAAAGTACGACAGCGCCGGAGCTGGCGGCATAAAGGTTCTCAAGGAGCATCTCGCCAGCGCAAGCGCAGATCTGCAGGATTCGAAAGACAAGGGCCAGAAGGAACAGATGGATGTCCTGCGTGATTTGGCTGTTGGTCGGAAGCCTGATGTTCTGGCAGAGTATCCGGAGCTCAAACAGGCGGTCACGGATGCTTGGGTGGATCTGCGTGTCAAGGCCATACTGCATGAACACGGCAGCAAGCCGTTCAGTGAGATACTGCATACGGCAGGAGAGCGGCTGGAGGGGTACCGCTTTACAGCGGGATCAGAACAAAATCCGCGACCCGGCGCGCGTATTGACCCAGAGTTGAGGGGTGAGGTGCTGAGTAAGCTCATTGACGTGTCGATCAGCCGGGCGGCGGAGCAGAAGGCGACACAGGGTTGGTCGGAGGAAACAGATCGCTTCAGTGCCTTGGACGGGGAACTGCATAGCCTGGAGGCGGCGCACTCCGAATGGAGTCAAAATCCCAGTTTCAAAGCTGCCTACTGCGAGCACCTGTCGCGCTCGCTGGAAGAGGGAAATCTGACACGGAACGATATTGAAACTGGGAGCGACCAGTACGATTTGGTGAAGGCTGATGTGTTGGAGGCGGCACTGGCAAAGGCGGGGCTGAAGGTGTCTGCTGATCTGGGAGGAAGGGCCGCGCAGGCTCGGCAAAAACTTGGTGCAGCCCAACCTCAGGCTTCGGAGACCGGGCTCAAAACTAACAAAGATTATTTTGATGATCTGGCAGTAGAAACAAAAAGTATGCTTGCTGGTATGCGAACGGCCGATTTCGATTCAGGGATGAGCCGTTTCAGGAATATAAAATCACCGTTGGATACCAATGTACGCATCAAGCAGGGTGGAGCCGATAAGCCTGTGCACGCAAACAAAATAGAGGTTCCCAACAAGACATCGGCCATTGCCTCGCAGTACCCTCCTAACAACGACGGAGCGCGGTCTGCATTCTGGCAGATGGCCATTCAAAACGAGACCAACTTGATTGTGGACCTGACGCAGCCGGAGCAGGGTGGAGGTGCGGCTCAAGGTCAGAATAATGCGCTGTACCAAGATAGGAAGCAGCAGGGCAAGGGCGCGCCGCTGATTCCTTATTACCCGGACAAAGTCGGAGAAGTCAAGGTCTTTGGCGGGGTCGAAGTGGAATGCCTGAGTCGCAATCTCGATATCGAGTCCGAGTACTACGAGCAGGTTCGCTACCAGGTGACGGATACTGAGTCAGGCGAGTCAGCGACTGTTGATCGGTTGCATATCAAAGGGTGGAAAGATATGAGAGGGACCAGCATGCCGATGTTGGCGTGGGCGGCCAAGGCTCTGGCTGACGACAGCTTCCCCAGTGTCACGGTACACTGCCGGGCTGGTGTGGGGCGTACCGGCACTCTGTTTGTGGCCACCATGATGCTCGATGAGATCAGCAAAAACAAAATGACGCTGGAGAATATAGACAGGGATGTTGATGCGCTGATTATGAAGGCCCGCAAGGCCCGGGGCCCTCTGGCAGTGCAGACCGCAGAGCAGCGCAAGCTTCTGGTGGATCTGGCGCAGCACTGGATCACCAACGGCACGGACTCCTGAGTGCTGCAAGAGCCAGAGCGGCTTGCTGGTCCTCGGCTGCCGCCCGCGCTCTTATGTCTGGCGTTCTATGACCTTCACGCCTCCCATATAAGGATGCAATGCTTCGGGGATATGAATGCATCCCCGGGCATCCTGACAATTCTCCATCACCGCGATCAGGGTGCGGCCTACCGCCAGCCCTGAACCATTCAACGTATGCACCAGTGCCGGGTTGCCGGTCTCCGGATCGCGGAAGCGCGCCTGCATGCGACGTGCCTGAAAATCCCGACAGTTGGAGACAGAGGAAATCTCGCGGTATTGCTGCTGTCCCGGTAGCCAGACTTCCAGATCATAGGTTCTGGCAGCACCAAAGCCCAGGTCGCCGCCGCACAGGGCCATCACTCTGTAAGGCAGCTCCAGTTTTTGCAAAATGGCTTCAGCATGGGTTGTCATGTCTTCCAGTGTTCTGGCCGACGCCGATGGGTGGGTGATACACACCATTTCTACCTTGTCGAACTGGTGCTGGCGGATCATGCCCCGGGTGTCGCGACCATAGCTGCCTGCCTCGCTACGAAAGCAGGGGGTGTGTGCAGTCAGTTTGATCGGTAGCTGTTGGGCATCAAGCACTGTTTCGCGCACCAGGTTTGTCAGGGACACTTCTGCTGTTGGAATAAGATAATGAGGTTCGTGCTGGCCCTCTGTTGAAGTCCGGAACAGGTCCTCGGCAAACTTGGGCAGCTGGCCTGTGCCTTCCAGAGCCTGGGATTGCACAAGATAGGGGGTGTAGCACTCCTGATAGCCATGCTCATCCACCTGCACATCCAGCATGAACTGCGCCAGCGCCCGGTGCAGGCGCGCCAGTTTGTTTCGTATGACGACAAAGCGGGATCCCGACAGTTTTGCGCCGGCATTGAAATCCAGCCCCAGGGCCGCACCCAGGTCTACATGGTCTGCTGGCGTGAAGTCGAAGCGGGGCGGGGTTCCCCAGCGCCGAAGTTCGACATTGCAAGCTTCAGACTTGCCTTCAGGCACTGCTTCTTCCGGCAGGTTGGGAACGCTCATGAAAAAGCGGTTCCACCTGGCGAGCAGTTCCTTTTCCCGGGACTCCAGTGCAGCCAGTTCGCTGTCGAGCTCTGCCAGCTGATCGGTGACCTGAAGGCGGGCCTCCTCTGGTGTCATCCCCTGACCAATCAGAGTTCCGACCTGGCGGGATAGTCTTTTTTTGTCTGCGCGCCGGTTCTGGGCCTGAGTCTGGACAGCGCGACGCTCAGAGTCGAGCTGCTGCATCTGTTCAATATCGAGGTTGAAGTTTTTTTTCAGAAGCAATCGGGCAACTTCTTCGGGGTTGTCCCGAACATAGCGTGGATCCAGCATGGAAGCCTCAACACCTTTATTGCAAGTAGCACAGTAAATCAGGGGCCGTCCCCGCTGACGTGCAGTCGCGGGCGGCCACCGGCATAACACACCCAACACAATGGCAAAAAACCGTAAGCCGATCGCATGAACAACGGGTGCCGATGCTGCGACTGGCTGTGCTTTCCCAGGAGACCTTATGAAGTGTCCTGTCGCGAAAATGCTGGATTGGAGTATTTTTTCCGATATTAGTTAACGCGTCCTCTGTGCACCTGGCGTCAGAATGAAAAGCACCTTGAGTCGGACGTCTTCTCGCCAGGGCTCTTTTGCTTCCGATCGGTCTCCCGTCGCTCAGCCGGCAGGAGAGTCAGCAGGTGGCAGTGGTCTCTGGAATGGACTTCGTGCCGCAGAGGGTCAGTGGATTCCAGTTCTGTCGGGCCCAGTCAAGGATCTCCGGCAAGCTGGAGGCGCTCACATGGTCGTCTACAGGAAGGCCCAATGCCTTGAGGGCCTGCACTACAGCAGGCCGGGGCTCCGTCAACGACAGCGGCTGCGCCCTGTTCTGCTTGCTGAGTTTTTCGCCCTGCCTGTTCACGACAACCGGAAGATGCGCATAGCTGAGCGTTCTGTACCCCAGGGCTGATTGCAAGGCTTTCTGTCGCGGTGTTGAAGTCATGAGATCAATGCCGCGCACGACATGTGTGACTCCCTGGTCTTGATCGTCCACAACAACAGCGAGCTGATAGGCAAAAACCCCATCCCGGCGCACAACGACGAAATCACCCGAATCTTCCAGGTGGAAACGCTCCAGCCCCTGAATGCGGTCGTTCAGACAGTAGTGCTGATCTGATACCCGAAAGCGCAGTGCCTGGGGAGCTCCGGGCGCACAGGGCGCCGCCCGGCACCAACCCGGGTAGACGCTCAGGCCAAGCAACTGCCGGCGGCTGCATGTGCAGGGGTAGAGCCAGCCCTCGTCTTTCAGGAGCGACACAGCTCTTGTGTAGGCAGCCAGCCGGTCCGTCTGGTAGAGAACGTCCCCGTCCCAGTTCAGGCCATGACGCTCGAGGGCTTTGAGAATCAGTCCCCGTGCGCCTGGCATTTCCCTTGGCCTGTCGAGATCCTCCATGCGCACCAGCCACTGACCCGATGTGCAGCGGGCATCCAGCCAACTGGCCAGGGCCGTCAGCAGAGACCCCTGGTGCAGCGGGCCAGTAGGCGAGGGAGCAAAGCGCCCAACGTAGTGGCCAGAGGCCGGCTCGGAACCCACAGAGTCTGCTTCTCTCAATGACCCAGTTGCTTTTCCTTGATTTCTGCCAAGGTCTTGCAGTCAATACACAATGTCGCTGTAGGGCGAGCCTCAAGGCGGCGAATGCCTATTTCAACGCCACAGGAATCACAGTAGCCGTAATCACGCTCTTCAAGGCGGGTGAGCGTCTTGTCTATCTTGCTTATCAGCTTCATTTCCCTGTCCCGGGTCCGCAGTTCAAGGCTGAATTCTTCTTCCTGACTGGCGCGATCGGCCGGGTCTGGAAAATTGGCTGCCTCATCCTGCATATGCCGGACAGTTCGTTGCGCTTCGTTGACCAGCTCAGATTTCCAGTTCCCCAGGATGCTGCAGAAGTGGTCTACCTGGCGCTCGCTCATGTAGGGCTCATCTTCCTGCGGCTGATAAGGTTCAAAGGTCCCCAGAAGGGTGGCGTTATCCGGATTGTTTCGTGCTGACATGCTTACAGCCCTGTTTGTTATTCCCCTCCTGCACTACCGCCCATGGCAAAGGCAACAAAAGATGTGAGCCCGGGGTGCGTCTGCAGACCTCGCAGGACTCACCCCGTCACCCGCGCAACGCCGCGAACCCGATATCCGAAACCGTGGGAGAGCAGGGCAGGAGAATACCAAAAAGCCTGCCGTACGCAGCGGGTACAACGGGCGCACTTCCCGTGTACTCGACTGTGTACCGGCAGAAAAGCGGGTGAGCCTACCCGCTCATTTGCATTTATGCAACCGTGTTGCTGGCATGATGTGATTGAAGGAGTTTGTCTGTGAGAGAGGTCTTGGCACTGCGGGTGCGGGTGTGTTACCTTTGTCGGCCAGAGAGAGATAGGGCCTATAGCTCAGTTGGTTAGAGCAGTGGACTCATAATCCATTGGTCGCAGGTTCAAGTCCTGCTGGGCCCACCAGACAGAAGACCGGAGTTCCTTTTTTGGAGAGGGATTCCGGTTTTTTTGTTTCTGCCATGAGCCTGAGCCTGATAGGGTCACTGTCGATGGGCAATACAATGAAACCCCTTGTTTTGTCGGGGGGGCAAAAAACACTGTCGCTGATGCGGCACAGGCGACTGGCCATAACCTATAAAAGTGACGCCTTCCTGCGGTAGCGGTGGTCTGTGCGGTGCGAGGATAAGCCGTTCCCCAAATGTGGCCGGCGCAGCGCACGCACGATATCAGCTCACCGGCAATGACAATTGCAGCTCATCCGCCTTGCACAAGGCCTGCGTCCAGCTCTTGCGCATTTGCTTTCTCTCTGTCGCGTAGTTGGCTGTGCAGCCTGTGTCATCTTGTAGAACGGTTCCAGAGTCCGATCCATGACGGATGCCAGTCCAGAGCGTCCAGGGTGCTGTCTGGCGGGCTATGCCTGCCAGTTTGTTTGTCATTACCGGAAAAATCGGGATAAGAGCT
This sequence comes from Kistimonas sp. bin40, assembly GCA_002238585.1. Lineage (GTDB taxonomy): Bacteria > Pseudomonadota > Gammaproteobacteria > Pseudomonadales > Endozoicomonadaceae > Sansalvadorimonas. The sequence goes on from MPMQ01000024.1 coordinate 35,404, forward strand.
GGAAAAAATGATCCCCTCTGCTGTGCACCAGGGGAAGGGGGACAGGAAGTGGGCGTACAGCGCGGACCGTCGTCTGCACTGTGCGCGTTTGTGATTCGGCTCCTGGCTCACTATCAGGGTGATTTCGCGAATATCGGGAGTCGTAGAGCCTGGCCTGTGTCGGGTCTTGGTGCCTCTCCTTGTGCAATCAAAAGCAGTACAGCCTCCGATAACCAGACAGTGTTCAGATCGCTGCTTTTGATGATTTTCCCGGAGGCAGGTTGTGTCGCTGGACTGCCGATGTCTGCATCACTGTCGACAACTGTCAGAGGGCTGTTCCCGGTGTTCAAGCATGTGTGGAGGGCGTTCCATCCTTCCTGGGTATCAGAATAGGGAGCGATTGTGGCACGCGGTCCAGCCTCGCTTGCATTCTGGTTAACGGGGACCACCAGCCGAAAGATTCCATTGAAGGTTTGGCTTTGTCCGCAAATATGCTCCTGATGTGAGCCGGGCTGTTCAACGACATGGAGCAGCAGGTCCACCACAGGCTGCGCTGGCTGCCCATCCTGGATCCTGAGTCCTCTTTGCGCTATCGGGCGAGGCCGGAGTTCGGGCTGGTGCTCATCGCTGGTCTTTGTTTTCACAAAAAGCGAGGGTGCGCTGCGGCCGTGTTCCTGCTGCTCATCCAGATTGCCGCCCCATGGGAGCTGCGCGTATGCATGCTGCGAGGCTTGTGCCAGATGCCCAAGATAGTCTGCCCCACGCCGCCCCTTCAGCGTATTGTGTAATCCGTAGCCATAGCGATGTTTGACCAGGTTCATGAAGTTTCCATCGTGCATGGTGTAGCTGAGGTCTTGTGTTTCCTCTTCCTGTTGCCCCTGAAAGCCAGAGGCGGTATTCGCACCAGTTTCTTCGCCTGCATCATCCTCTACGGTCTCTTGCTCCTGAATGCTGAGGGCCGGAGTGGTAGTCATTTCGTCCATGACGTCATAAGTGTGGCGGTTGTCCTCGTCTTCCTCTTCTTCTCCTTCGATCGCTATGCTGATCTCGTCATCATCGTCCATGTCGGCGTATGGTGAGTCGGGAAGAGTCTGCTGGTTGTCTGGCTGACTGTCCTTCGCGCTCTCCCTTGAGGGGGAGCTGGTTTCCTCTTCGGGGATGCTGCTTTGTTCCGCCCCCATGGCAACAGAGGTGTTGTTGGGTTGTTCTGCGTAGCCATTGTCGGAGAGATTGGTGGGCCGCTCGATTTCCGCTTGCTCAGGTTCGTCTTCCCGTTGACCGAAGTCGCTTGACTCTATTTTGTGCTCAGGATACCCGGGAGCTGGGGAATACTCGGGAACAAGGAGGTGCGGTGTAGCATCGTTCTTGTCTGGTTCGCCATCAGTGTATCCGCCCGTGGCCGAGGTGCTGTCTCCTGTTGTGGTATTCGACTGCATCTGGGGTGCAGGGCTGGCTGCAGTGCCGACTGTGGTGGATACTTCGATGTTAACCGGGGAGGGGAATGTGACGTTGGGCAGTGCAGCAGGAGCCGGACTTCGGACGTCTGGAGCGTCCCTTTGTGGCTCTTGTGTATCCTTTGGTATTTCGATGAGTTCAGTCGTGTCTACGGGGGCGCTACCGGGGAGCTTGCTTGCACTTGTGTCAATGGAAGTCTCATCAACCGAAGCGGAATCAATTGGCGCTGCGGCTGTTGGAGAAGGCTCAGTCGTTGACGGGCTTGCGGGAGTCGTCGCGGGGGCCGTAGAGGTCACCGATGTGGCTGCTGCTACTGTTGAGGACGGCTCAGTGGTTGACGGGCTTGCAGAAGTCGTCGAGGGGGCCGTAGAGGTCGCCGATGTGGCAGCAGCTGTTGTTGAGGAAGGCTCAGTGGTTGACGGGCTTGCAGAAGTCGCCGAGGGGGCCGTAGAGGTCACCGACGTGGCCGCAGCTGTCGTTGAAGAAGGTTCAGTGGTTGACGGGGTTGCAGAGGTCGTCGAGTGGGGCGTTGCGGTTACCGATGCGGCTGCAGGCGCAGCGGTCCTGGCGGCCGTAGTAGTCATCGACGAGGCGGGAGATATCACTGACTGGCCGGAGCGGGTTGTAGTCTCGCCTGAAGGGGATCTGATGGTGACTTTCCAGGTCATAATATCTTCTGGCACGGGTGCCGGCGCCGCTGGTTTTTGCTCGGCATCCATGCGGGCCTTGAAGGCCTCCCGCTGCTCTTGTGTCAGTCGTTTATGCAGGGCCCCGGCACGTGTGAAGCTGTCCTGGGTTCCTCCAGCCATGGCAGCATGGGCCCCTGCTCCCCAACTGAGACCCAAAAAAGCAAGTGCCAGTGCACTGACTCTGGTAGCCAGTTTTGTTGAGTGTGAATTCTTCATTGGAAGCCTCCCTCCAGGTTCGTCTGTTCTGTCGATGAGTTGTTCTCGCGGGGCGTCAGCAGAGTGATTCAGTGCTGACGTTTCAAAGGTCCGCAGTAGTTTTGACAGCAATGGTCCGCATAAATTCCTGCGAAGGCGATAACAATGTGGGTGGGAGCTGGTATGAGGGTTTGCCGGGTGCCCGCTACATCCTGGTCGTTGTAGCGGGCTGGATTCCTGACCTGGTGCGCGGCAAGCTCCGTCCTTCAGGGCGGGGAGGATGTCAACAGCCGCCTGTAGACCTGGTCTTCCAGTGATTTTCGCGACTCGCGCAGGCGTGCCAGCCGAATTTCCTGATGGAGTAATTCTGCCTGGGCGTCCTGACTGAAATTCAGCAGCAGCTCTCGTTCCAGATTGATCTGTTCTTTCCAGGTAGACCTGAGTCTTGGCAGATTCAATTCGGCTTTATGCAACTCCGGAAGAAGGTCGTTGGTGCGTTGCTCCAGTTGGAGCAGCTCTACGTTGGAGACCACGCCCTGGCTGGCAAATGAGCGGGTCAGCGCCAGTTCGCGGCTGCCCCGTTCGTGGTTGCGCTTGAGGTGATCGCGATGGGCTTCCAGGACGAGCACGGCCTGACTTTCCTGCGTTATTCGTTTCCGAATGCTGTCCCTTTTCTGCGGCCAGGACGTCTTTGCGACTGTTGAATACCAGGATTTCCCGTTGCCGCACGTCCGGGTGCTCTGTAAGTTCCTGTGGAAAAGGCAGTGGGGTTTCTTCGGCGTCAGCCCGCAGGCAGGCAATAGCCGCCTGATTGCTGTGGTATTGCACATCAGATTCGCCGAAGTCAGCACTGAAGCGGGTTGCATCAAGCTGAAGGAGCGTCTGCCCCCCCCCGGGCCACACGACCACCTTCCCGTACCAATAGCTGATCCAGAATGTCATCTTCCATATTCTGGATCAGCTATTGGTACGGGAAGAATGGATGATGCGCCTTTCGCTGCGGGTGATTTCATCTATCTGTGCCTGACTGGACCAGACAAGAGTCACTGTTGCAGCACAGAACACCAACCAGATCAACAGGCGTCCCCACGCGGGGAGTGTCGAAGCAGAGCGGCTGAGTGGTCAGATATATATTCTTGTTGCACCGCAAAAGGTGGAATGTCCCTTGTTCTGATGCGCAGGGAGGGTGAGCTGGGGGCGCTGTGTGTCATCTTGTCCCAATTTGCCGTTGCGCAGGGCTTCAAGTACTTGCTGGCGGGGGGCGTCGGCCAGGATTTATCCCCGATCCATCGCCACCAGTCTGTCCACCAGTTCCCGCATGGGCATTTTGTGTGTGACCAGAATCAGGGTCTTCTGGGCGCACTAACTTTTGAGTCGGGATCTCAGGCCAGCTTCGGTGGCATCGTCCATGGCACTGGTGGGCTCATCGAGCAGCTCAACAGGAGCGTCTTGTTAACAGCGCGCGTGCCAGGGCCGGGCTTTGCCGCTGCCCATCAGACGGTAATCGTCTCCTTCTCTCGTTGGCATGGCCAGTCCATCGGGGTGTCTGTCTGAAAAGTCATTCACGCCTGCCAGCCTGGGTGTCCGCAGCACCTGGCTGTCCGCAGCACCTGGGTGTCGTCCACCTGGCAGCATCCCAGGATAATGTTGTCTTTCAGGGAGCCGGCTACCAGGCCTGGATCCTGCAGGCAGCAGCTTGTCGCAGAGCGCAGATCAGCGGGATGCACTTGTCTGAGGTCCAATGCCGTCCAGACGAACGGCGCCGCTGTCCGGGTGGTACAGGCCCGGAGTAATGCGCAGCAGTGTGCTCTGTCCTGAGTCGGTCCGCCCTGTGATCTCCACCTTTTCGCCGCTCTTATCTTCAGGTTGATGCCATGAAGTGCTCTGTATGTCTGGTTGGGCCAGCAAAAATTGACCCGCTCAAAAAGAATGTCTCCCCTGAAGTCGGGAAGGCGGGTGCGGCTGTTGTCTTCTGGCCGTTGGGATGGCAGGCGCATGATGTCTGTGAGTGCCCGCAGAACCATACCCAACAGGGGCACGAATACAAGCGGCCCTCCTTTCATCCCAATGACTGCCAGAACCATAAGGGTGAAGGGAAGATCCACCAATGTTGTGACACTGGCCGATGCCATAAGGTCGCGTACCACGTCGAATTCTTGCAGGGTGCGAGCAAAGGCTCTCACCGAGCGGGGGGGAATGCCATGCGGAGTCCAGGGACCCTGCCAAATAGTGTGGCAGACAGCAGTACGTCTGACTTCTTGCCTGCGAGGTCAATGAAATAGCTGTGCAGCAAGCGCATCAAGAAGTCGAAGCTCAAGGCAAGAAGAGTGCCGCAGGTCAGCACCCACATGTTTTCCATGGCCTGTTTTGGTGCGGCCCGGTCGTAAACGTTCATCACAAACAGGGGGCTGATCAGAGCCAAAAAGGATAGAGCCATTCGAAAGTTTGCTGGCCTTGGGAGTTGGGAGCCAGCAATGAGCAGTCGCCTCTGAGGCGTAGCGGATACTTTCTCTACCAACTGGTTGTGTTGTGCCTTCAAAAGGTGAAGTAAAGGGGCGCGAGGAGTGGCCGACCATCAGTCTGGCGGATACAGGCAGACTGGTGGTTGTGTGTTGAGGCGTCCCCCTGGAAAAGGTGACGTAATGACGTAACTTCGGCGAGGAAAAGAACGTTGGAGCACGCCTGCGCTGGCCGCTCCAGAATGGCTGTCAGGGCAATCCCGGACAGGCGCCAGGTACTCTTTTCCGAGTTTATGCAAAAAGTACTCCCAAAGGGGTTGACACTTTTTTTTTTATCACTAGAATGGCGCATCTGCTTACGGGGAACACCGCAAGCAACTGCCCTGCGAAGTGCGACAGGGTGGTTATTTAACAGAACATACAGACAATGGTTGTGGGCACTCGTTGATCGGATAGTGCCGAATTGCCGCAAGGCGATACGGCGCAACCAAACAAAACCCTATCTTGGCAAGCGGTCTGTATCAGACTGTTTGTGAAGCAGGGCGAACTGACTTCCTGTGTTTCGATGCAGGAGAGGTCAGTAAAAAGCTATGAAACTGAAGAGTTTGATCATGGCTCAGATTGAACGCTGGCGGCAGGCCTAACACATGCAAGTCGAGCGGAAACGAAGAGAGCTTGCTCTCTGGCGTCGAGCGGCGGACGGGTGAGT
>MPMQ01000144.1 GCA_002238585.1 Kistimonas sp. bin40
CATACACGACGGATCATGGAAACTTTTGAGCCTTTCGGCTGTCTTATAAACATGACGATGCTCGTTTTTTATGACCAGGAGGTTTCCATGCACAGAAGTGAAGTTTTTGTCGACAGAGTCAGCGGCTGTGGCGGTAGCTGGCCTGAAAATCCATCAACTCAGCTTGTTCAGGTTGCTGTAGCGCAGTACTGCGCACAGGCTGTCCGGTCGCAAGAGACAGCGGCACTCGTGACGAGCCAGCCCGGGAAAACTCACCCCTTCTGCTCGTCTGATCAGATGGATTTTGTCGTAAAAGGTCTGGCGCAGCGTGCTATTGCGCCAAGGCACTTCCAGGTGGATCTGGGGTGCTCGAACCTCAAATGCAATTATCAATCATTGGATTGGTATCTACCGCAGGAGGATATCCCGTCTCCCAGAATCCCGGTCAAGCTGGAGGATGACGAGGCCCTGACCGACTGGCTTCAGAAACCAGGTGGCGTGGAATTTACCAGGATCCAGCTGGCGAAGCGCAACGCGGCACTGGAAGAAGGAAAGGGTGGTTCTTTCACTTTCAAACCCTTGATGACAAGCCTGCGTAACATGAAAACAGTGGTCTGCCATATAGGTGCAGGCAATCACTTTCCCGATGATCATCCGCTGACTGACAATGAGTGCAGAGCCTTGCAATGGCTGCAGGAGCGTGCAGAGGTGCTCTTGCACGAGCAGGCTCCCTACGAATTGACAGTGAATCTGTGCTTTGCGTTTCTGGCCGTGTACGAGGTTATGCTGGCCAGGCGGGTGGTACCCCCCCGGGATTCAACAGGGAGATTGGGATGGCTCTATATGCGCCTTGATGTGGAGCCGGATGAAATCACGGCTTACAGCTGGGGTGGCAACAATACGACCGGCCCAAAATGCAGGGAGGATTTCTGTTCCCGTGATCTCATGACCGGGATCGGCAAGGCACTGACCGGGCTGTTAAAAAGGCCCAACATGCTGCTGTACCCCAGTTTCCAGGCACTGGGTATAGAGGATTTCTGCAGGTTCGGCCATCTGCCCGTGTACCCCATCGGAATGCTCGCAGACTTTGCCTGCAATGCTGATGGCATGGTGCTCAGTCCACTGGAATTTGCCAGTCATGATATTGCGCACACCAACCACTTGCGCAAAGTCAGTATGGGGAAGGTCGAGACCCGGCGGGCGGCTGAGGTGATGGGGTCGTCTGAACATCGTCTTGTTGTGCGTCAGATGCTGCTGGATCATACGCCGACCGACCTGCATTTTCTGAAGCCAGGACTGCGTATTTTGCAGTTTCATTTACTGCACGAAATAAGTCCGGCCAAGGCGGGAGCACTGCTGGAGAATGATAATCTGGCGTTCCTGCGTTGTCTGGAGCGCGTGCTCGGTACGCTGCGATGGTGGCGGGCTGGTTACCTGCCAGACGACAGAAACATCACGGATAGTGAGGCGTTCATGGCAGCACTCTGGGGGGCGCGTCTTCTCTGTGACTGGCGAGCGGCAGGCTTCAAGCCCTTGAGCCCGCAGCAACAGGAAGCCCGTGCCAGAATTTTCAGGAAACAGGACCTTCCCTTGTTACAACAGCATCTGGCTTTTGTTGCGCAGCACCGGGGGACCTTGCGTCAGATGTTTATCGCAGGCTACAGCACCGGGAAGGAAGATACACAGGAGCGCTTCTATAGCGAGACCGATTTTGCCAGCAAGTCAGGCCTGCTTTTGCAGGCACGACTGTGCCTGTTCGACAGTTATGATCCTGACAGCGGCCTGTGTAATCTGGATAACATCGATCTGGCATACTTTGCGGCACTGGCCTCAGCCAAACTACGGGATGAGATGGAACAGTGCACAGCTGCCAGGCTGCCGGAGGGAATCGTGTTTGCGTCTGATATCCCGCAGCCGTCACCCGGATCCTGCCGGTAGTTTTCCCGCTTTGCACAGGTACAGCCTCTCTACCGTCATTCCCGTCCTCTCCGCCGTTATTCCTGCTTTCTCCACCGTCCTTCCCGCGAAGGCGGGAATTCAGCGAGGGCTCTGGATCTGTCCCTGCACTGGAGGAGAGTGCGCCAGACAGCAGAGCCTGTGCCCGCCGTGACAGCAGGATTGTTGATCAAGCAACCTGGAAAAAGTCATGGAAAAAGTACGAAAACGACGAAGAGTCGTTTTTATTTCGAGCACTACGACTGTCTCCGGAAACTTTTTAGGCTTCGACTGTCTCCAAGATAGGAGTGAGAGGGTTTCACGTCCGTTACGAAACAGGGAAGCGAATATGCAAACCAATCAAATTTGTGTCACCAGAACCGCAAGCAGTGAAGGGAGCCAGCCTGAAGAACTATCGAACCGCGTTCCCGTGGCTCAGTGGGAAAGACACACCGTTCAGGGGGTAAGTCAGACTGTTGAACGGGACCCGAGGGAAGAGACACCCGCAGTCGCTACGAGGCCGGCTGGGGATGCCTTTCCCGTCTGTCCGCCTGCCAACCCCGCTCCTGTC
>MPMQ01000145.1 GCA_002238585.1 Kistimonas sp. bin40
TCGTATCCAGAAACTCCTCCAGCAGTTCCCACTTTCTGTCAACGGAAAGCACCAGGGCGTCTGGCACATTACAGGCTTCTTGTATGCTGGCCTCCTGGTTCACATCCGCATGCCAGCCAGCCTGCATGCCTTCCGGGCTCATCAAAAGAGCCCTTACCAGCTGCTCCAGCGATGTGACAGACATCAAGCCCGAGGAATGGCATGCTGAGCCCCCTATGCCCTTCTCGCTCTGCGTCTCTCTCCATATTGTCAGCAGGTTCAAAGTCCCCCTCCCCCTGCCAACCGTGCCGTACACACAACAACAAAAAGCCCACAACACCAGCTCGGCACAGCGTCTTTTCTGTAACCCATTCAACTCCACGTCCGGAGCAATCCGGTCCAGCACCCGGGTGACAAAAGTTTGCAGACATTGCATGCCCGGGGAGTACTGTCCCAGAATCACCAGCTGTCTGCCCCGGCTCAGGACAGCGCGACGGGTGCGAAAAGCCGGCCTCTGCATCAACAGTCGCTCAACATCGGGCACGCCCTCCGGCTGATCTGTCCAGGCCTCCCCCTCGCCATGGGAAAAGAGTTCTGATTCCAGGCTCGGCAAGCGACCGCCGTAGCAGGAAGGCTTCCATGCCCGAAACGCAATATCCCCCACCATGGGCTCCCGGTCACCTGTGAACGGATCTGCCAGAGCAGGCAGCCTGACCCAGGCTTGGTACCAGTGGCGCAACTGCTGCTGCGCCAGGCTGCGACAGCCTTCCTGCTGTGCCATATTCAGCAGCTCGCTGTGCATCCAGACATCGTTGGAACAAAACTCCTGCGCCTGCAACCGCAACTCCCCCCGCTCCAACAGCCAGCACAACATAGCCTCACCCCGCGTCGCCAGGTCGTTATCGCGATGGATCAGCAACAACAGCCTGCCGCAACACATTTGCACCATACGCCGCCACTCGTGGTGTTTCCCCTGCCGGCACAGCCAGCTTTTGAGCTCTGCCAGCTGCTGCCGGACCTGCATCTGGGCGTTCGAGCCGTCCAGACACAAACGGGCGACCGCTTCACCCAGAAAACTCCAGGATCCTGTCCGGCTGGCCACCAGGCTCAGAATCGCTTCTGATGGCCTGTCTCTCTCCTGCATGAGGCGGCAGCCCAGCACAAACTCTTCCATGACACGACTGGCCAACAAGCTCCCCAGAAGCGCCACTTCACTCAAACGGCATGCGTACTCAAGGCAGACCTCCCCCTTGAGGATTGCGACAGGCTCAATGGCGCAATCATACCTGGAAAGATGTGCGGCCAGCTGCTGCCAGTCGGCCGCCTTCAGGTTGGCCACGAGTATTCTCTGGTCGTCAGCGTTCAACGCCCGTACACAATCATGCATGCTGGCAGAACCACGCCAATGCGGCTGAAAGGCGGCAAGCGGTTCCTGGCGTATGGTCACCTGGCCTGCCCCTCCCAGGTTGTGAACCTTCCAGCTGCGTCCTGCATCGAGACTGTACTCCCCGAACCTGTGGTGGACCCCTTGCACAATGCGTGCCGCTATCCCCCACTTGCGGCACAAAAGCACGTAAACCCATGCACGATGACGACAACTTCCTTGCCGTTCACGCAGCAGAAATTCCAGGAGATCCTCACCCGCTTCCGGCACCTTTTCTGCCTTGAAATCGCAACAATACTGGTAGATGGCCTGAACCCGTTCCTCCTGCGAGCGGGCTCTCACAATTTTCTGGAGTGCCCATTGCGTTTGTCGCGATACAAGGTCGCGCTTGTCCGCAGCCAGAAAGGCATCCAGCCGCTGCCGCAAGATCGGGTCACAGCAGGCATCCGGATGGACACCCGGCAGGCCACTGTGTGGCTTTGCAACCTTGCGTGCATCCGGCTCCTCCAGCACAAAGTGGACCAGGACCGACTCCCGGACATGGGAAGGCGCGTCCAGAAAGCGTACATAGTGCAACCCGGTATCACAGTCCCTGAGAATCCGGGTGCGGCAGGGCGGATCTGTACGCATTTGCACCAGGCGATCCGCCGCATGCACACCCGGCAAGGATTGCCAATCGCGCGAATAGCGCAATGGATGAGCCCCGTAGTGCTGCCTCAGATCCAGTCGCAAGGCCTCATTGGCGTCTATGGCATCCGGCAGTATCACCTCAAACCCCATCCGTCCCGGTTGTGCCCAGTCTGCTCGCAGGCAACCGTCCACACACACCGGATGCAAGATGGCAAGACGCGACAAGGCATCATCATGTTGACTGCCGAAGGTACAGGGAAACACCAGCTCAACTGGCGGCTGGATATCCTCATCTGTCCGGCCGTCCAGCAGGCTCTGACGAGGAACAGAACCAGAA
>MPMQ01000146.1 GCA_002238585.1 Kistimonas sp. bin40
TTCCAGCCGTTCCCGCGAGCAATGATGAATTCCCGCCGAACGCCCAACCATTCGACGGGGGACGACTACCAATAACGACAAGCCCGGCCCTGTTGAAGGACAGCCTCCCAGGCGCGCCCTTGCGCCAACTGCCGGGCTTGATTCCAGCTACAGTATTTCCCGCTACAATGCAGAGTCGCAGCTTACGGTCGCCAGCGTCTCAGAGCCTTGTTCAGACGTTGAACTTTCTGCATCAGTGACGGCAGTCTCCTGTTGCGACACCAGCTTCACCTGATCATCCTTGCGCGCCTGCTCCTCCCTTTTCGACACCCTCTTGCGGTAGGCGTACTCGGCCAGACCAGTGGCCGCACAACCGCCCCCAAACAGAGCCAGCGCAGCCAGGGGCACGAATGCGCCAATGTAGACATTCGTCCAGTCGGCAGCTGAGGCTGTGGTGCCTGTTGGCCCGGTCTCTGTTGGTTGAGTCACCGGTCCATCATGGGCAGATCGCACCGGGCGCGGCACGGCCTGTCCCGTCAGCGCAGGCCGGGCCCAACTCATGCAACCGCCCAGCTCGGGTATCTGCACCTGCCAGCCCTGATTGGGTGCTCCAACATCGGTCTGGACACCGCGCGGCAGCGCAAACACCTGGCCCCCGGTCACTGTCAGATGGACGTCTCCTGTCACATTGCCCGCCCAGTCAGGCTGCCAATGCGCATCCATCTCACCGGTACCCAGATGCCAGCGCCGCAGACTGGCAGACTGCCCCTCCTGCTGGCGCACCGCGTAGAGCCAGTCACCGGCCCGGGCCAGCAAGGCGGCCCCGCCCGGCTGCCCGGACAGATCAATCGTCTGACGCAAACGCGGGCAGACATCAGCACCAGGTCGCGCACCCAGCCCGTACACCTTCACAATGTCACTGTCCTTCTGCTGCATCCACAGCCGCAACTCGCCCTGTTGCGTCGACAACAGCCGCGCCTGGCCTGTCAGGGATCCATACTCGGTCAGCCGATACGTATTGTCCAAAGGCTTCAAGGATTTCAATGACAACTGCACCAGCTGGACCGGCCGCCCCGGTTGCTGATATAGCTGGAACATCTGATATGCACCCCGCATCAGACTGTGGAGAGGGGCCCCGTCCTGCAGCACAGCATCGCCTTTGCGCGACTGATGCACACTATCAAAGCCATACTGAAGTTCATCCATTGTTGTGGTGCCAGGCACTTTGCCACGCTCGGGAACCAACAGGTCCACACGAAACAGTCCCTTCGCATTGTTGTCCCGCTGCCAGGGATAGCTCTGCCTGGTCACCAGCCACCAGGCCGGCCCCCCAGCCCACCCGGCAGCAGGGCCGCGGGTCAGAGACTGCAAGACTTCATGCGGATAACGGTTCAAATTCAGCCGCCAGCACTCACCAACCGGGCCACCGTTTCTGACGCTGGAAAAATTGATGGCCACAACGGCTTGCCACAATCCCTTGGGCTCAAAGCTGCTGACGCGCAAACCCCAGTCTTTCTGAAGCGGAGCAAGTAGTGTTCCATCGAAGGGTTGGCTATTCACATCTGGCGCAACACTGCAGTTATAGGAACTGGCCCTGTAGCCCGCTGTGTCAATCATTGTGCTGGCTGTGTGCAGACTGGTCTCCGGCAGCGCCCAGGAAGGAAACAACGGCAAAGTCGCATCTCCCCCCGAAAGCAAGAGTACAGACACAGTTCGCGCCGGGGCCAGCTGTAGACGTTCTGCTATAGCGCCCCGGGCCTGCAGCTGACCCGGTCCCACCGCCCGATGATCCACCGTCAGGGAAGAAACAGCTTCAGTAGAAACAAGGCTGGCCAGCGCCACCCCGGCGCCAGCCGACACCGCCGTCTCTCGCTGGATTCTGCCCCCTGTCTGGCCAGCTGACTGCGCCCGCACAAGGTTATCCGTGCAATCAAGCTGCGAAACTTCCAGATTCCTGTGCGGCTTTATCGCCTGCCAGTCCAGCGGCTCGGGTAGAGCAAAGTGATCAGCACAGGCCAGACTGGCGTAGCCCAGGCTGGCACAGCTGGCACCCGTCTCAGCCTCCCGGCCAGTCTGGAACTGTTCCGTATGGGCTATAACCCGGTTGTCATGCAGGTGGCGCTGTGTGCTGGTGAGGGTCCCACCGTCAGTCGGTGCCCGCAGCACACCAAGAAGTCCGGCCGCAGACCGCCCGTGAGCAATGCCGGCCTCCTCCTCTGCCAGAGCCTGCACCTGATTGTTGCTGAATCCTGTCTGGGTGATGCGCTGCCAGCCGGAGGTCTGGATAACGCCAAATCCCAGACTGGCCACTGCCGTCTGATTACAGGCGCCAGCACAAGGAAGAGCCTGCG
>MPMQ01000025.1 GCA_002238585.1 Kistimonas sp. bin40
GACGCCAGAGCCTGAGACGCCAGAGCCTGAGACGCCAGAGCCTGAGACGCCAGAGCCTGAGACGCCAGAGCCTGAAGAGGAGCGCCCATCGGGTGGGGCTCAAGGAACGAGCGCCGGGCGAGGCACTATCAGTGCTGCGCAGGGCGAGTCTGTCCTTGGAAGGGAGCGTCCTGCGCAGGCCCGGCCTGTCCGCGAGCAGCGGTTCCCGTGCTCTGTCCCTGGCTGTGGCCGAGCGTTTGTACATTCGCGCTCTCTGGCACTGCACATGCGTACTCACACTGAAGGCGTCCCCCTCAGGGACGCTTTCCAAGCCGAAAGCGCTGCGTACCCGCCACTTCCCGAAAGAGCTGAGTTCCTGGTGGTTCGCACGGAGACCCTCGCGGAAAGAGATGCGTACTTGGCACTTCAGCGGCTCACGGAGGAGATCGAGAGGGTTTCAGGGCGCCCGGCAGAGATTCATGAAGTGCGGTCCGGCCAGGAGGTCGCGGGAACCCTGGTGGCGGCAAATTTTATCCATACGCTGGAGCTGGGGATTGTGCTGGGATTGCCATCCGATTTTCTGCTGTCACTCTTGTCGGATTCTACGGCCCCGCTGCGCCGCAGGCTGGAGCTTGCCATGCCATTGAATCTGGAAGCCATGGCCCGAGTGTTGCAGGAAGGCCCTCAAGATGTCGTTGCAATAGCCAACGGGGTTCGTGGACTGGCGCAGCGCTTTGGTCTCACCCGGGTAGAGAGTGCGGATGAGGCGATTCTGGATGAGCTGGCATCGCTGCTGCGGCCATTGCAGAACCGGCGTGAGCTGCTGAACCAGGCGCTGGGCCTGGTGGCTGGTCGCGCCTTTCTGGCAGGTGTGCAGGAGGCCATCGCCATACAGGAAGACGCCGTCCATCAAGTGTCAAAGGTGACTTGCCATGCTGCTGTTACAGAACGCAACAGCGGGACCTGGGTCCGGGATTTGGCACGGGCAGGAACCCCTTTCCATACAGTGCAGGAGATAGCCGCATCCTGGCAGGCTCGCCTTCCTGATGTCCGGGAGGACTGGGACGGGTATGGCTTTTCCGGCCGCCAACTGGAGAGAATCAGCGAAGATATACTGTCTGCGCACAGGGCCTGTCCTGATGCAGCTGTTCCCCTGCAAGAAGTCTGGCCCCTGGTGCGCCGCTACGTTCACCTGCCTTTCTTTGTGCCGGCACTGGGTGATGAGAGCGCGGGGTTGTTGTCGTGCAACCTTGTAGCTCCTCAAAAGCGAGGTGTGGTTGCGCTGCTCAACCAGGCCGCAGCCACAGCGGGTGGAGGGTTGAGCTGGGCAGCACTCATGCGTCTGGCACGCTGTCGCATGATTGAGCCGGTATTTATTCGCCAGCTGCCCGCCGGGGCGCAAGGCGTGGAGACCGTCTCCCGGGCGGTGCAGACTTCAGATCTGATAGCGCTGGTGGCCGGTAGCCCGGATGGGGCTGCCGAGGCCATGGAAATAGCCGCCTTGCTGGGGACAGGCCTGAAATATGGCGACTTGCAACGGCCGGGCGGCGTTGCCCTGTGGACTTCAGGCCAACGCACAGCCTTGTGCATATGGGGCTATATCAGCAGCCGCGTTGGCTCGCTGGAAACCGGCCACCTGGCGCAGTTACTGCGCGCGCTGGGCCGGCGGGATTTGCAGCAGCGGTTGATCGGGGATGCTGACAGCGACATCACACCTGCGACGCCTCTGGCTGAGGCTTGTCCCCGGGCGGAGCAGTTTATCCAGCTGGCACGAGACATTCGTCGTGAACCTGTGGCCATGCTGAAATTTATTGCGGCACAGAATCTGACGCAGCACGCGGGATATTGTGCACCGCAGGGCACCGCACTGGCGGTACGGCTGTTGAACATTCTGGCGCTGGATTCTGCTGTGCTGGAGCAGTTTGAGGGTGTTATAGCGGCGAGCTGCACTGCCAGTGCGACCTCGCCGGGCGAGATGGAAACCAGCAATTCCGGGCTTCCGTGCGATTACGCCTGTCCCATTACGCTTGACTATATGGAAGCGCCGGTACCCACGCTGGGGCAGAAGGGACGGGTGATTTACTTTGAAAAGGTATCGCTGTTGCAGACGCTGGAACTGCAACCCTTCCACCCGGTGACCAAAGAGCCTTTGTCGCCGGATGATGTACGGGGGCTGGACGTTGACAGGGCGCACCTGCGTCGTATTCATCAGTGGCGCCAGGCGCATCCTGAACTGGAACCGGACGGCGTTCCCTTCGTGCCGCCTGATCTCTAAGGGGAAATCGGAGAGCAGTATTGCCTGTCAGCGGGAGACAGTCCTTGTCGGCTGCATGGAGCCTCAATCTGCTTCGATCGCCAGGTGTCTGCCCGGAGGCCGGGTGCATGCGCTCGTATTCACCGCCACGCAAAAAGGAATAAGGGTCATCAGCTGGCGCACAGCGAACAGAAGAGAGGTTCAACGCCATGAACACAGGACCAGACCAGGACAACCCTGAGTGGACCGATGATGAGGTTGCCAGGAGTCTGTCCTTCCCGGATCTGGATCCCCGGCTGCAGGACCGGTTAAGCAACAGCAGGGCAGCAAGCCGTCAGGAAACATCCAGAACACGCATCTCTGTCAGACTGAGCAAGGATGTGCTCGATTTTTTCAGAGCCAGTGGCAAAGGCTGGCAGATACGGATGGACAAAGTGCTGCGTGATTACGTGAAAAGCCAGGGCTGAAGCCTCACTGCGCCCCCCTGTCATTTTCCCGGCTGTTCGCCGCAGGCCTCTCAACCCAGGCATTGCAACAACAAGCTGTGTCAGGGTGCCTGTCGAGTCGCTCGCTGATTTTGCGTACAGCGGCACCGATGCGTTTGCCGGTCAGCTCGATCTCGTCTGTTGCCTGAGTCATCGATTTTTACGTTCATCAGGTCTGGCTGGTGTGCGCCGCACGGAGGCCAGAAAAGAAAACATCCAGTTTTCCTTTGCGCACTGCGTGGGGGAGTCTACGCATGGATGCCTTTCGTCATGCGGCGGGCTTATAGCGATCAATTTTCTGGAGTGTCAAGAGATGGCCCCGATATCCATGGCTGGTCAGGAGTGTCTGCCCCTCTCCCCTTTTCCTTTTTCGACAGGGGTTGCTGCACGGGATGGGCGCTGATGCCGGCGAACCATTGGGCGTCAATGGTCTGCCACCTTGGTGTTACAGACGGGGCCGGGGGGAACCATGCGATCATGCGGGTTGTCCGTCTTTATAAGCGGGGCAGTAAATGTGAGCCCGTTCTGGACCTGATGAAATCCGAAAAACGTAAAGCAAGGAGTCGCTTATGAACACGCAACCTATGACAGGAATGGGGCTTGAAGGGTTCACTGCACAGCGGGGCGCAGGTGAATCGCAGTCCGTGCCAAGGGCTTGCGTCCCGTGGCCGCAAGTCGTTAGTGCTGTGCCGCCGTATGTTGGCTCGCTTTCGCGTGGGTCGGGAGAAAACAGCGTCGGGTGTAGTCCGGCAAGAGTTTTTCATAGTGGGGCAAACTTTGATGTACAGGCTTATCCGTTCACCACATCTCTGGAGATATTGGCCTTCAGTAGACGCAAGGCTGCAGCTGTAGAAGAAGAGAAGCCATGCCGCACTGAACAGAGCGAAAATGTCATGCGACCTTGGTCGCGGTGGATTCCTGCCGGTCAGAAACCTTGTCTATCCTGGCGAGAAATCAAGCGTCAATGCCACGGGGATATCCAGCCAATCGGCCCGATCGCGAAGGCAGTCGAGTGCTCAGAGAAGCAGCAGATGTTGTTATTGTCTGACTTTTTCCCTGCTGATTCAGGGGGATGTGCACATCGGGCGTTAGCCGGTGCACACAGCTCTTCGCACAACCCAGACGAGCCTGACTCCGGGGACATGTCTTCCCCGGAATTCCGCATGCACACTGTCTCGCCATACAACGTCGAGACAATACTACTTTCACCGCTGGACTTTCTTCCCCGGTGATACACCCTGAGGGGCCTTGCCCAGGTCCCTTTCCCTCCAGGCTTTGCTCCCCCGACCTTGATTCGTTCTCCTGCGCGACCTGTGACACGAGAGTCGGAGGAAAGACAACAGTGGCGGTCCCGAAACCGAAGCCGTTTTGATGCAAGGCTGTTGTCGCCTTGCGCTGACGGCACCCTTCTCCCTCCCGGCCAACCGGTGCATGGCCCTGCTGTTTCCCCATATCCTGATGGCGTTTTCTGGCGTCGGTCTGCGGGCCGCTGGTGCCTCCGGGAATATCCCTCGCCTGGCAGGACGATTCTGATATCAGACAGCGGTCAAGGGAACTTGAGCAGGAGCGCGTTGTCCAAATCTCAGGGAGTGCGAATTCTCCCTGACAAGAACGACAACCGGCAGCCAGATGTGCATCTGCCTCATATGAAAAGGAAACGCCATGACCCCAGAACCTGGTCCAGTGCTCCAGCCGGCTCAACCGTTACGGGCTGAGGCCGGGCCTTCCTCTGCCACTGCGCAAGGCGGTGAGCTGCGCACCCCGGGGCCTCCCGCAAGAAATGGAGCCATCACCTGTGTCCCTGTCACACCTGAACCGGGTGTCTGCGTTGCGGCAGGACCGCTGCCCGCCGGGCTGGTCGGGAGCCGAAAAAGGGCGGCGTCCGGGCCCGTCAATGTCCGTTACACAAGGTTTGCTCGAGGCATGGCCGTGGAGGGGCCCGCTCTGGCTCAGGCGGGTTGCTCCCCGTCAGAGGAGCGGCAGCCTCATGCACCCGGTCACGCCAGTCGTGCGGATACCGCAGCCCTCCGGCCCCGGGCCACGCGGGTCGCGCGGACCCCGCGCCCGGTGCGCCCGCCGGTTCCGGAGAGAGCCTGGAAGAACAATGCGACCAGGCGGTCGCGCAAACACTGGTTGCGGCCGGTTTTACCCATACCCTGGAACTGGGCATTGTGCTGGGACTGGAAGCCAGGTTTTTGCTGGCGTTGTCACGCAGGTGTAAGGATGCCATGCATCGCCTGGTGCAGCGGGCCCTTCCGTGCAATCTGGAAGATCTGGCCCGGGCCCTGGCGTCTGGTCCCCTGTGCGCCCATCCCATAGCAGACGAGGTGCGCGAACTGTCCAGCTGCAACAGCGTCAGGGAGGTCGAAGATCACAACACCGCCCTTGTGGACGCGCTGGTGTCCTTGCTGAACCCACTGAGTGACAAGCCGGCACTGCTGTTGTGTCAGGCCCTGGGGATAACGCGAGCGGCGCTGCCAAAGACAGGCAACATGGGAGCTGGCCTGCCGCAAGCTGGCGGGTTGAATGCGGTGCGGCAGGTGGTTCACCAGAATCGTGTCGGTGAGGTGCCAGCAAGAGACATTCCCCGGATTCCCAGCTGTAGAAAGTGGGTTGATGCCCTGGCGAAAGCCGGAACGCCCGCCAGTACTTTACGCGAGATAGCCCGGTCCTGGCTGGTTCCCCTGCCGCCGCGTTTCGACAGCTGGGACAGCTATACAAACTCCTGTTATGTGCTGGAGAAAATCAGCGAAGATCTCCTGCATCAGCACCGCGAGCACCCCGATACACCTGTCCCCCTCAGACAAGTCTGGCCGCTGGTGCGCTCTTATGTTGACCAGCCTTTCTTTGCGCTGGCACTGGACGATGGGAACGATGAGGCAGAAGTGTTCAGACAGGCCCGCGTGCGCAGCAGTGGGCCAAGGTCGCTGCTTGGCCAGGCTGCGGCTTCAGGTTGTGATGGGCTGAGCTGGGCAGCCCTGATGCGTCTGGTACGCTGCGGCTTGATCGAACCTGTATTTATTCGCCAGTTGTCTGACGCCGGGCTGCGGGTAGAGACAGTCTCCCGGCCTCTTCACCCATCAGACCTTCTGACATTGGTGCTCAAGGGCCCTGCCAGTGAGTGCGAGGCGCTGGAAGTGATGGCCTTGCTGGGGAGAAAGGTGAACTATGGTTTTTTGCTGAAGCGGGCCACGCACTGGAGGATCGGGCACCACCGGGCCCTGGCTATCTGGCTGAGCGTCTATGGCCGCCCTTGGTGTCTGGAGACCGGCCATCTGGTGCAGGTGTTCCGTCAGCTGGGCCGGCAGGATCTGGTCGCGCGTTTGACCGGTGATGCTGACAGCCATCTGTCAGCGAGCGTTCCTCTGGATGAGCCCTGTCCCCGAGCGTCCCGGTTCATCGCTCTGGCACAAGAAATTCGCCGTCATCCGGTGGCGATGCTGAAATTCATGGCGCACAACAACCTGAGCCAGCATCCTGGCTGGTGTGCACCAGAGCCTACGGCACCTGCTGTGCGTCTATTGGCCTGCCTGGCGCGTGATTCTGATCTGCTGGAGCTGTTTCGCTCTTTCATGGACGCCGACCGGGCCAGCTGTCAGGGCGCGCCGGGCCAGCTGAATCTGACGTCCTCTGGCCATCCGACTGAGTATCTGTGCCCCATCTCACATACGTACATGCAAGAGCCTGTCCCCACGCTGGGGCGCAGTGACTGCGTGATTTACTTTGACAAGCAGCCGCTGTTACAGGCGCTGACATACCGCCGAGTTCATCCCATGACCAATGACCCTCTGTCTCCGGATGATGTGCGGGGCATGGATGTTGACCTGGCATATCTGGCGCGTATTCATCAGTGGCGCAGGGATCACCCGGAGCTGGAAGAAGGGGGCCGGGCTTTCGCGCCGCCCGACAGCCCGGCTCTACAGACACCACCAGGCGGTTGCGGTGGTGCCTGAGACGTTTGATGTTGTCTGGCCCTGCTGGAGAGCAGCTCGCCAGTGTATTTGTAGGCAAGTGATAGCCCGCACAGGTTCGGGAGGAGATATTCATGATTGATTCAATGAGGAGAAGTCTGGTTTATTTTTTTCAGGGACTACATCCACACCAGACGCAGGTTACCCCTGTGAATGTCCCCTTGCAGGCTGGCGCGGCCGGGCCCGGCCAGCAGAGTCAACCGGGGGTTGATCTGCCGGCCCGAAGTGTCCAGGCCCTGGCAGCAGACCCGTTACACGCATTACGCGTGGTGCCCTCGCAGGAAGATGTCCTGCGCTTGTTCCAGCAGCTGGGGTTTTCTGATCCCCTGGGGTTGGGGCTGGCGCTGAAGGTGAGCCCCGGGTACCTCCTGAGCCAACATGGCTGGTGGAATCCGGTGTACCGGGTGAAGCGGTTGTTGCTCAAGGCCCGGTTCCCGCTGGATCTGGTGAAGCTGTCCTGCGCTCTGGCCGCAGCGCCACTGCACGCCCGTGAGACAGCCATAGGTGTTCATGAACTGGCCGGTCGCGCTGGCTATCAGCCAGTGGGAGAGAACTGGCTGCACTTTCGCGAGCAGCTGGCCTTGATTCTGGCGCCTCTTGCTGACGAGCAGCGGCTGCTGGGCGCAGCCCTTGGCCTGACAACGGATGACATGGACGAAATACGCAGGGGCCTGACGCACGAGGATCGTGAGAACAGTATCCGGCAGCTGCTTGCTATTGATGCCCGCCGGCGGGAGGAGCAGGGGGCGCCGCCCCGCAGCTGTGGAGACTGGCTGAGGGTGATGGACTGGACCGGTGCCGACAGCACCATGGTGGAGGCCATGGCGCGTCATTGGCAGCTGCCTTGTCCGGCGGACTATAACTGGCAGGAGCATCAATGTGCTTTCCATGAAGGCCTGACCCGTAACCTGCTCTTTGAACATCGCTACCATCCCGAGGCTGCTGTGCCGCTTGACGAAGTCTTTCTGGTGCTGCGTTCCTTCCTGGCTCAGCCCGGTTTTCTGCTGGCCCTGGATGATGGCTCGGATCCGTGCCGCCTTACAGAACAAGAGCGACGGGACCTCGGGGTGTGCTGTTTGCTGCGTCATGCGCGGCCGCAGGGACGAGGCGGCCAGAGTATCAGCAGGGCGTGCCTGTACAGGCTGGTGCGCCATGGCTGTGCGCCGCACGGATTTGATGCGCCCCCTGCACACCAGTTGCCTGCTGAGACCGCCTCCCGGCGGCTGTGTCCCTCTGACTTTCTGTCGCTGGTGGAAGGGGACAATCCGCAGCGGCAGGCGTTTGAAGTGGCAGCAGCTCTGGGAGCCGGTGTCCGGTACCGTCCCGACAAGTGCGGCAGTGCGCACCAGCGCCAGGAGCAAGCCTTGTTGCTGTGGCGCTGGATTGACAAGCGCATTCCCTGGCTGGAAACGGGGCATCTGGTGCAGTTGTTTCGCCAGCTGGGTCACCCGCAGCTGGTGGAACAGCTGACGCATGATCCTGACAGTGCCATCAGCCCGGCCCGAGCTGTGCACGAGCACTCGGCACAAGCTGCCGTTTTCATGAGGCTGGCAGAACAGCTGCGTAAGCTTCCTGAGCGGGTGCAGGCGTTCATTGATCAGAACAACCTGGTGTTGCACCCCGGCTATCGGGCACCGGAGGGCACGGCGCAGGCCGTGAGACTGTTGAGCTGCCTGGCTCTTGATGCGCCCCTGCTGGGGCAGTGGCGCGCTTTCCGTCATGGCGTCCCAGTACCCGATACCCAGGACAAAAATCACGAAGGTATCCCCTTTGTTTTTCTGTGCCCCATCACCTTCAGCTATATGCAAGCCCCGGTTGCGGTCTGGACGACCAACGGGATCAGGAAGCATTTCGACAAGGAGGCCTTGCTGCAAACTCTGCGTATCACGCAGTATCGCAATCCCCTGACGAACGAAATCCTTTTTCCATGGCAGCTGGGGGATGTGGACGAGGCGCATCGGGAACGTATAAGGCAATGGCGCGCGCAGCATCCGGAGCTGGAACCGGATAATGAGGCGTCTGGATTGTTCTTCGGCAACCGGGAAGGGGCAGCAGGAGTTCAATGAGCAAGTGACGCGGTTTGCGCCGGGCACCGGGGACAGGCGGTGGCGCCGGGGTACACAGCAGCTGG
This sequence comes from Kistimonas sp. bin40, assembly GCA_002238585.1. GTDB lineage: Bacteria > Pseudomonadota > Gammaproteobacteria > Pseudomonadales > Endozoicomonadaceae > Sansalvadorimonas. Next base: position 8,821 of record MPMQ01000025.1, read on the forward strand.
CCATGGAGGGTTTGTCAGGCACATCGACTTCCTCAATAGCTTGTCCCGTCTGACTGTTTTCTCTGTGGGATCTTCTGTGCAAGGGGAGGCGGCCGGCCCGGCTGAGTCGGACGAACCCCGTACCCTGTCTGCTGCGCCACAGTCAGAAGGGCAGTGCGCGCGCGTCCTTGTTTCCCCTCATGCAGTTCTGCCGGAAACAGCCGGATTCTCTCAGCTCAGCTGCCAGTCTGGGGCCGGACCGGCACCAGACGCGTTGGTCTTGCTCTGATCGACCCTTGCCGCCCCGATGTCTGCTGCTGTCTGGCGAACGGGTGAACTCTTGCAGGCTTCGACAATCTGATGGAACTGCTGCATTGAACCGGGGTCCAACCCGTGAGCGTGGTGCTGCCAGCCTCGTCAGGCCGGTGCACATTCCATTTGGACAAGTTCCTGGCAGCCAGTCCGCGAGGGACAGGAGGTGTATGTGATCAATTCAGCGTGCAGATCATTTGTGAATTTTTTTCGGCGCCGAGCGCCGCAGCCAGCGAGGGTGACACAGCAACCCAGGCCTGCGGTTGCGTCTGTGGGCAGAAGTCAGCCGGCAGAGGCCGCCCACTCAGGTCGCGAGACGCCGCCGGCTGTTGACCTGAGTGCCAGGGATATTCGGCCCGGCACACCAGAGCCGGCGCCGCCGACTGCTGACCTGAATGCCAGGGATATTCGGCCCGGCACACCAGAGCCGGCGGCGCCGACTGCTGGCCTGAATGCCACAGATATTCGGCCCGGCACGCCCGAGCCGGCACCTGTGCCCGGGGCGAGTGAAGTCATCGGGCTGCTGAAGGAACTGGGGTTTGGGAAAATACAGGAGCTGGGCCTGGTGCTTGAAGCCGTGTCGGCCTCTTTCCTGCATCAAATCCATGAGAGCCATGCCGAACAGCAGGTCAGGGCCTTGCTGTCGATGACCCCTTTTCCGCTCGGGATGGAAGATTTGGCGCGTTCTCTGGAGGCGAATCCGTTACGCGCCTATGAAATAGCCAATCAGGTCCGGTTTCTGGCCCAGTGTGAGGGTGTGGACTGGGTGGCAGCGGCGGATGATGTGATCTGCGAAAGCCTGGTGCCCGTCCTGTGCCCCCTGGCGGGCGAGGGGGAGCAGCTGGGCCTGGCGCTGGGATTTTGTAGTGAAGACTATCAGGACATACTGCTCAACCTGGAGCTGGGCTACAAAGGTGAGCAGCTGCAGCAGCTGATTCCCAGAGACGCCAGGCTGCGCGGCGAGCAGGGCAGACCTCTGCTGACTGCTGGCCAATGGCTGGAGGTTGTGGCCCAGGCGGGTGCTGATGCCGCCACCCTGGAGGGCATGGCGCGCCATTGGCAGTTGCCATTGCCCGCTGACTGCACCGCCTGGCACGACTACCAGGCGGCTCTGTTACACAAAGCGGCCACTGAACTTGTGCAGCAGCACCCGCATCATCCTGATGCATCGGTGCCGCTGAAACAGGTGTGGCCGCTGGTGTGTGCCTACCTGACTCGTCCTGCTTTTTGCCTGGCGCTGGACGATACGACGGATCTGCGCCAGTTCCAACCCGAAGAGCAACACCAGGCCGGGCTGCGCTGTCTGATGCGTTATACCAGGGATCAGGGGCCAGGGCTGCTGCAGATCAGCTGGTCGTGTTTACAGCGACTGGCCAGGTTTGCCTGCGTGGATCCTGCGCTTGAGGCACAGCTACCTGTCGAGCGCCGGGAGCCAGAGACAGTGTCGCGACGGCTGCGTCCTTCTGACCTCCTGTGTCTGGCTGAGGTGCAAGAGCCGGTGCAGGAAGCCTTGCAAGTCGCCGCCTTGCTGGGCGTGGGCGGTTTGTACAGCAGTCTTGAATCGGCCTCGCCACAGGCCAGTGCGACAGAACACGCGCTCGCCATCTGGCGACGTATTTATGCGCGCGTGCCCTGGCTGGACACGGGCCATCTGGCGCAGTTGTTTCGCCAACAGGGCCAGGGGTCCCTGCTGGAAAAGCTCACCCGACATCCGGACAGTCAGATGATGCCTGATGTGTCCTTGTGCCAGTACTCCGAGCGGGCCGCCCGGTTTGTTGCCCTGGGCGATGAGCTTGAGAAGCAACCCGAACAGGTGCAGGCCTTTGTCGCCCAGTACGGCGTTGACCTGCGTGCCAGCTACCTGGCTCCGGCGGGCACGGCGGAGCATTGGCGGCTGTTGAACAGCCTGGCACTGGATCCCCTGTTGCTGAAAGACTGGCAGCGTTTTGTGGAAAGGCTGCGTGCTGCCAGCAAGCCCGAACCGGTCCGCCAGCCCGGGACGGCTGCGTTTGGCGATGACCATCTGCTCAACAGAACGCCGGGCGGTTATCCCTGGTCCTTTCTCTGTCCTATCACACTGGCTTACATCGAAGATCCTGTCGCCGTGATCTCGCGCGGTGGGGGTATCAATTATTTCAGCAAGGCGAATCTGCTGGCGGCATTGAGAGCCTCGGATCATCCACGCCATCCGCTGACACGCGATGAGCTGTCAGTCGCTGAGGTGGAGGCACTGGAGCTGGACCGGGAACACCTGGCACGTATTCATCAATGGCGCAGGCAACACAGCGAGCTGGAGGAAGATGCTGTGCCCTTCGTACCACCGGGCGAGGCCGGGCTGCGGCAGGAGGCCTCTTCTTCACCGCCCTGTGACAGCGGCGTTGCTGCGGGAGGGGCCGGGCAATGATTCCTGCGGCTTACAGAACACTGATGTACCTTTTCTGGGGAGATGCCGGGCAGACAACAGCGGCGGCGTCTGTCGGCAGGGAGGGCGTTGACTTGATCACAGAGGACGACCAGAACAGACCCGTGACAACAGCGCTGGAGCACAGAACGATTTATCCACTCAACAGTGCAGCACAAAGGCGTGTGCCCGAACGGGAGGCACTTTGTGCCCTGCTGAGCGATCAGCGTGGGCTTGTGCCTGCTGCACTGGGTATTGCACTGGGTCTGCCCTCGCGCGAGCTGCTGAAGGAGTTGAGCTGGTGTGATCGTAATGCGTTTGAGATGGCCAGTTCGATGTTGGAACAGGTCTGTCTACCCCTGTCACTGGTCGAGTTGGCCGACCAGCTGGAGAGGGGCTGGATGCGCAACGGAGGCTACGAAAGAGTCATCACCCAAAAGGCGCGGGAAGCTGCAGTGCGGCTCAGGTCCCTGGCCGCTTGCCGGGAGGAGTTCTTGCTGTATTCGCAGGAGCAGGTGCTCTTTGATGAGGTGGTGGCTGTGCTGTCACCACTGGCCGGTGAACCTGGTTTGCTGGAGACGGCGCTTGGGGTGCCGCAAGCCCGGAGACACCGGCCCGGGTCTGATGCCGTGCCGGCTCCCTGCTACAAGACGCTGGAGGATATGGTTGACCAGGACCTTGAGCTGCGACGGCGCCAGGGGATGTCAGCGCGCACCTGTGGCGAGTGGATGGAGGTGGTAGCCAGAGCCGGAGCCCGTGGTTTCACGCTGGTGGATATGGCCCGGCACTGGCAGCTCAAGTGCCCGGCTGGCTGCGAGGATTGGTGGGATTACCGGCGTTCTGTGCTTAATAGTCTGACCGATGAAGTGGTACGCAGGCACCGGCGTGATCACGATGCGCCAGTGCCGCTGTCACAGGTCTGGGCGATGTTGTACAACGAAACGCACTGGCCCTGTTTTGCGCTGGCACTGGATCACGCCTTCGACCCGCGCCTGGTTGAGCGGCAAGATCAGTATCAGGTTGGGCTGTTGAGTTTGCTGAGCCATGCGGTGGCTCAGGGCGGAAACGGGCGGTCTGTGAGCGGAGCGGTCCTGTGCCGTCTGGTCCGCTGTCACTGCGTGCCGCTGCGCTTCGGCTTGAAACTGCGGTGCCCACTGCCTGTTCCGGAAGCGCGTTCACGACCATGGCGTCCTTCTGATTTGCCAGGCCTGGTGGATTGGACTCCGGATGCAGAGCGCCATGCGCTGGAAATGGCTGCTGTGCTGGGTGTGGGGGGAGCCAGTCAGGAGTGGCCCGTTCCTGAGGAAAGGAACTGCGCCCTGTTTCAATGGCAACATATTTACGCGCGGGCGCGCGGGCTGGAAACCGGCCATCTGGTGCGTTTGTTTCGCCTGTTTGGCAAGCGGGAGCTGCTGGAAAAAGTAACAGGGGCTTCGCGTTCCCATGGCTGGGACAGCCCGGCTGGCAGCCCACTGCCGCACAGAGTTGTTGAGTTTGTACATCTGGCGCGGGAGCTGGCCCAGCTGCCCGGGCGCATGCAGGGTTTTGTGGACCTGCACCGGGTGGATCAGCATCCGGGCTATCTTATGCTGCCTGCCAGTGCACAGCACTGGCGGGTGCTCAATTGTCTGGCGCTGGATCCGCTGCTGCTCAAGAACTGGTACCGTTTTTCTGATGACCAACGGGCACAGCAGCGCACCGCGCAGGCAGAGGCCGCCGTCGCAGACGCGCAAGACCTGGACAAGAACAGTGCAGGCTATCCGTATGACTACATCTGCCCCATTTCCCGGAGCTATATGGAAGATCCGGTTGCCATCGTTGGGGACAATAACGTCCGCCGCCACTTCAGTGCGGGATGGTTGATGAAATCCTTGACCATGGTGGGGCCTTTCAACCCACTGACGCGCAGTCCGCTCTATCCGTACGAGGTGCCAGCGATGGTGGATCAAGCGCATCGGGCGCGCATCCATGCGTGGCGTGTGCGCCATCCTGAGCTGGAAGAGCATGGACAACCCTTTGTGCCCCCGGACCCTGCCCCAGGGCCTGCACAGCGGCGCTGCGGGTCCCGGGCCGCAGCCAGACCTTCTGGAGCGGTGGAACCGGCAGGGCCTGTGCCAGAACAGCCGTAGCCGTCGTTCGGGACGCGCTTTTATGGACAGCCCTGGGCTTTTATGGACAGCCCTGGGCTGGGCGCCCTGTCTGGTATCAGGCTTGCTTGTCTTGCCGGCCTGCCGTCAGGGAACCCTTCGGCCGGCAAGGAGGTCGAACATAGAGAGAGGGTATGGTGCGGCACCAGCCAGACGGGAGGGCTGTTCATACCAGACCAGGATAATCAGGGAGGATTCATCATGAACAATATCTATTTGGATGCCGCTGCGGCTTACGGACAATTTGTCACCTTTATCGAGGCCATTCCTGCCAGGATAGCCTCAGCGGTGGCCGTGGTGGTGGACCAGGTCAAGCGGCACATGCCGGCTGTCGAAGACCAGGACAGTCTCCAGGGTACGGCGCTGGCCGCCCGGGATCTGCGGACGCACACAGCCAGAGCACCAGAGTCTGTGCCTGAGCTTCTGGAAGTGCGTAACCTGTTGTTCAAGGCTGGTTTCACCAGGACGCAGGAGCTGGGCCCTGAGCTGGGCTTCTATTATGGTTTGCAGCAGGACAATGCTGCCAGGCAGAGCAATGCAGGCGTTCGTTCAGGCGAGGACAGATCCGCTCCCTCCGCCCGCGTGAGTGACGAATCACTGATGCGTTCTGCAGCGCTGGACCGTTTTTTTCGTGCATTGGCAATGCATATGCTGGCCGAAGGGAAGAAAGCCCCCAGCTGTCAGAAGTGGATGACAGCTCTGATCCAGGCCGGTGCCGATGCCAACACCCTGGAGTTTGTGGCCCAGCGTTGGGATCTGCCGTCGCCTCAGCCCTTCAACAGCTGGACTGACATGAAGTCGGAGTACGACAGGCAAACAAGCCCGGACATGCCCAGGGTGTGCAAGCGACAAACCCGGCGATAGCAAGCCCTGAAACACCTCAGAGTGTTGGCGGGCCGCAATGCCCGCCAGCCAGCGGCACAGCCCGTGCGGATCCTGACAACGGCCGGATTGAACACGGGAAGGCCTGCGTCAGGACCGGATTGACCTGGTGCGCGGCAAGCCCCGTCCTTCAGGACGGGGAGCATGTCAAATGCTGGAGCAAGCAGCCCGAATTCTCCATCTGGTCAGGTACAGCTTCACAACGTCCTTGCGCACCCCTGCTTCAGAAGCGGGCTTGTCCTTTGTTTTTATCACCTCTTTTCATCGCCTCTTTTCATCGCCCGAGGCGGGGATCAACGCCAGCAAGCACCGCGCCAGTTCCCGTCAGGACGCCGCCGCTCGCTCGCTGTTGATGAAGAACGTCCATCACTGAATTCTGTCGATGATTTCGTTGGCTTTGGCGTCGTTGAAGACCCGCACCCGAGAGGGCATGAGGAACATCTCCACGAAGGCAATAATCCCCGGAATGAAGGTCCAGAACAGGAGTGTGTACACCACACCTATGCCGATCTGGCCCATGTAGTAGCGATGGGCACCGAAGCCGCCAAGGAAAAGGGCGAACAGCACGCCCGTCGTGCTGTTTTTCTGAACATGGGAAAACTCGGCATGAAAGCGGGCGCGTTTGCCGCCGTCGAGTGTTTCAAGACGATCCAGGTACATCATGGGCTGCCTCCAGGCGGTTGCTCCCGACATGTCGTTGCCGGGCTGTGCAAGCGCCTCCCGGAACGGGTGACGTCCGGCTGTTCGCCCTGGTGTGGAGGGCTATCCCTTACCGGGTCTTGCGGCTGTGGTATTCAGTGGAAAATCCGGCAGTTGCCTGCGGCCCGGGAAGCACTTGCGGCCGGTATTATTCGCGAAAGAAGCTCGACAGACAAGGCGCGCCACACCGGGCCCTTTCAGCCCCGCCTCCCTTCGTGGGGGATGCGCACAGGGAGACTGGAAAGAGGCCTGCAGGCCCTGTATGCCACCAGGCCGGTCGGGAACCTGAAGCCCGGAGTCATTGTCCAACCTTTATGCCAATTGGATTTGAATGGCAGATCAGAAGTTCAAGGGGGCCCAGCGTGCGGGCCTCCCCCTGCTGCAAGAACTTTTACACCCTGGGAAGCGGGGAATCGGAAAATAAAGGAGCACGTATTCCATGGACTCAGGAGACTTTTCTTATGAGAAACATCAGTACGAGAGCAGGTTCGGGGGCCGGTACGCCGGTTAGGCCGGGCCAGCTACCGCAAGCTGCGGCCGTCATGCCTGAACAGAGGCCCGGGGCCGTGCAACAGATTCGTGCAAACCGCGATCAGCATAGTCCGTCTGACAGCGCGCTGGTGGACAGAAAAGTTTGGGCACTGAACGCGGATCCACAACAGCGCGTGCCTGAGAACCAGGCGAGACACGAATTGATGAGGGAACGGGGAGCGCTGCGGGATGGACCGGACGGGGTGCCCCCTGCTGCGCCGGATCTCCCGGTGCGGCACGCCGCCACCGCTCAGGATAAATGTCGGCAGTATGAACTCTCTCATGTGCCGGTTGTTGCGTGCCGGTTTCTTCGTACCGGTTTCTTCGTACCGGTTTCTTCGTGCCGATTTCTTCAAAGGTGTAGCCACAAAATATTCGTCTCCCTGTCTGGGTTGGAAGCGTTACTTGTAAAAAACACAGATGTTCTCAGAAGAAAGTTTTCTGGATCAGGAGGCGTCACACTGGCTCAACCCACATTTGTCGGGAACAGGGCCCTGCAAGCCAGCCAGTTGCTGGAAGCCTGCCATTTTACGGGCACTGACCGGGTGGAACGCCAGCAGCTGGCAGCCGGACCGCGCCTGTCTGACATCCCGTCGCGGTGTGACCTCCTGGCAGGTCTGACAGGGGTGCCCCCCGCTGCTTTGGGTGTTGCACTGGGGCTGTCGGCTCATGAGATTCGGGAAACATTCAACTGGTGTGAGCCGCGCCTGCTGGTGCGTGCTTTCCTGAACGAGCTCGACCTGCCACTGAGCCTGAACAAGCTGGCCTGCCAGCTGGAAAGGAGTCCTTTGGTTGCCTGCGCGGTTGCCAGCCAGATCAGGGCCCTCGGCGACCGCCATGGTGTCCGGCATCTCACCAGCGAGAACAGCAGGACACTGGTGCCTGATCTGGAGCCCTTGTTGGAACCCCTGGTGGGCGACCTGGGCCGGTTGGGGACGGCCCTTGGGATGCCGGAATCGAGGCTCGCCCCGTTCAGGGAAGGGGAGCTCTCACCCGGTAGAGAACGGGAAGACAGCTTGGTCGCCAGTGTTGTTGACAGCGGCCTCGCCCGCAGGCGAAAGCTGATGCCATCAAAACCGGAGCTTACCTACGAGGAGTGGATAAACCTGCTGGCCAGGGCCGGTGCTGGTGTTGACCTGGAGCGGGTGGCCGGCACCTGGCGGCTGGAATCGTCGCTGGGGTTCAGCAGCTGGCGCAGCTATCAGCGTTATGTTGTCAGTTCTGTGACCGACGAGCTGATGTATGACCATGAGCTGGATCCGGATGCGCCTGTACTGCTGCACAAGGTCTGGACGGCGCTGAGTGCCTATGCCAGTGATGTTTCCTTTTCGCTGGCACTGGATGACGGCACTGATCTGCGCAGCATTCTTGAAAGAGGTCGTTGGGATCATGCCGGTCTGTTCAGCCTGGTCAAGCATGTGATGGCTCGGGATGATGATGGCTATTGTCTCAGCGGTTCAGCCTTGAGAAACCTGATTCTCTCCGAAATGGTGCCCATGCCCGTTGTGGCGCGGCTGCCACCGTCGTATTGGTACCGGTCGTCTGTTGAGGAGACCGATTCCCGGCGGTTGAGTCCTGCTGACCTGACGCAACTGTCGCTTGCGGACCGTCCGGAGCTGGATGCTCTGTACATGGCCGTTGCGCTGGGCGTGGGTGCTGTGCCGATCTCCCAGCAGCTGGGACTGGACGTGCGTTCGCGCGCCGCGTGCATCTGGCAGCGCATCTACAGCCGTTGCCCCGGGTTGGAAACAGGGCAGCTGATGAAGGTGTTCGTGCAGTTCCGCAAGCTGGATCTGCTTCTGCTATATGAGCTGACACATCAAAACCTGAGGGCCCAGGACAACGCGCGACTTGAGCCGTCTGCCAGTGCGTTTCTACCCCGGATAGAGCAGTTCATTCGCCTGGGCCTGGACCTGCCTCATTGCGGCAGGCTGGTGGACAAATTCATCCGCACCCATAACCTGGAAAAGCAGCCGGGTTTCTCTGTTCTGCCAGGCAGAGAGCCCCATTGGTGTCTGTTGAACTGTCTGGCGCTGGATCCCCAGCTGCTGGAATCCTGGAGCCGTTTTGCGCGTGCTGAACACTTGTCGACTCTGAAAGAAGGCGATGGGGAGACGGCAACAGCCTGTAAGGGTGACTGTGATCCGGATGACTATATCTGTCCGATTTCACTGACTTATATGGAGGACCCGGTAGCCATTTTCGGGAAACACAATGTCAGGCGCTTCTTCAGCGAGAAATGGTTGAGGCAATCCCTGGAGACAACGGGGCCTTTCCATCCGCTGACACGCGAAGACCTGTCTATGGATGACATACCGCCGGTGGATAAGAAGCACCTGAAGCATATTCATGCGTGGCGTGTGAGCCATCCTGAAGAGGAAGAGGATGGTAAACCCTTTGTGCCCCCCTGCCGCCAGCAAATGGCGCAAGCAGACTCTGACGAGGACGTTTCCGCCACACCGCCGGAATGATGAAGCCAGTCTGCTGACGAATGCATTCTACGAGGCAGGTCTTCTGACGAATGCATTCTGCTGTCACTCTGGACGTTTTTTCGCCAGGCAAAACAACAGCCTGAGCGCCGTTTGTGCCTTGACATGGCCTGGCAGGTGCCGAGGTCAAAATCCTGGAGTCTGTTGCCAGGCAGCAGTGGCCAGTGGCGTCTTGGCCCTGTATGCCAGCAGCCAGGGAACCTGAAGCCCAAAGTCATTGTCCAACCCCCACGCCAATTGAAGTTGAATGGCAGATCAGAAATTCAAGGGGGCCCAGCGTGCGGGCTCCCCCTGCTGCAAGAGCTTTTACACCGATGAAAGCGGGCAATCGGAAAGTGAAGAAGCACGTATTTCATTGACTTTGGAGACTTTTCTTGTGGAAAACATCAGTACGAGAGCAGGTTCGGGGGCCGGTACGCCGGTTGGGCCGGGCCAGCTACCGCAAGCTGCGGCCGTCATGCCTGAACAGAGGCCCGGGGCCGTGCAACAGATTCCTGCAAACCGCGATCAGCATAGTCCGCCTGACAGCGCGCTGGTGGGCAGAAGAGTTTATGCACTGAACGCGGAGGCACAGCAGCGCGTGCCGGAGAACCAGGCGATACACGAATTGATGAGGGAACGGGGAGCGCTGTTGGAGGGACCGGACGGGGTTCCCCCTGCTACGCCGGATCTCCCGGTGCGACAAGCCCGCCATTTCACGGGAACTGACCGGGTGGAACGCCAGCAGCTGGCAGCCGGGCCCTGCCTGTCTGACATCCCGTCGAGCTGTGAACTGCTGGCCGGTCTTACAGGGGTGCCCCCTGCTGCTCTGGGTGTCGCGCTGGAGCTGTCGGCTCATGAGATTCGGGGGGCATTCCACTGGTGTGAGTCGCGCTGTCTGGTGCGTACTTTCCTGAGCGCGCTCGACCTGCCACTGCGCCTGGACAAGCTGGCCTGCCAGCTGGAAAGGAGTCCTTTGGGTGCCTGTGCGGTTGCCAGCCAGATCAGGGCCCTTGGCGACCGCCATGGTGTCCGGCATCTCACCAGCGAGAACAGCAGGACACTGGTGCCTGATCTGGAGCCCTTGTTGGCACCCCTGGTGGGCGACCTGGGCCGGTTGGGGACGGCTCTTGGGGTGCCGGAATCGAGACTCGCTCAGCTCAAGGAAGGGGGGCTTGCACCCAGTAGGGAATGGGAAAAAGGGTTTGTCACCGCTGTTGTGTGCAGTGCCCTCGCCCGCAGGCGAAGGCTGATGCCATCAAAACCGGAGCTTACCTACGAGGAGTGGATGAACCTGCTGGCCAGGGCCGGTGCTGGTATTGACCTGGAGGGGGTGGCCGACACCTGGCGACTGGAGTTGCCGCCGGGCCACGACAGCTGGCGTTGCTATCAGCGTTATGTTGTCGGTCGTGTTACCACCGAGCTGATGTATGGGCGTGAGTGGGAGCCGAATAAGCCTATACCGCTGCACCAGGTCTGGACCGCGTTGAGTGCCTATGCCAGTGATTTATCTTTTTCGCAGGCACTGGATGACGGCATTGATCTGCGCAGCATTCTTGAAAGAGGTCTTTGGGATTATGCCGGTCTGTTCAGCCTGGTGAAGCAGGTGACGGCTCAGGGTGATGACGGCTATTGTCTCAGCGATTCAACCTTGGGTCGCCTGATTCGCTCCCGATTGGCGCCCGAGCCCGTTTTACTGCATCTGCTACGGTTGTACCGCTCCGGGCCGTCTGTTGCGCAGACCGATTCCCGGCGGTTGAGTCCTGCAGACCTGGCGCAACTGTCGCTTGCGGACGGTGCGGAGCTGGATGCTCTGGACATGGCCGTTGCGCTGGGCGTGGGTGCTGTGCCGATCTCCCGGGAGCGGGGACCGGACGCGCGCTCGCGCGCCGCGTGCATCTGGCAGCGCATCTACAGCCGTTGCCCCGGGTTGGAAACCGGGCAGCTGGTGAAGGTGTTCGTGCAGTTCCGCAAGCTGGATCTGATATACATACTGGCACCTCAAGTCTTGTGGACTCTGGGTCAAGGCGACTCGCGACTTGAGCAGTCTGCCAGTGCGTTGCCACCCCGGATGGCGCAGTTCATTCGCCTGAGCCAGGAACTGCCTCATTGCGGCAGGCTGGTGGACGAATTCATCCGCTTGCATAACCTGGAGCAGCAGCCGGGTTTTTGTGTTCTGCCAGGCAAAGCGCCCCATTGGTGTCTGTTGAACTGTCTGGCGCTGGATCTCCGGCTGCTGGAAGCCTGGAGCCGTTTTGCGCCTGCTGAACACTTGTCGACTCTGGAAGAAGGCAATGGAGAGACGGCAACAGGCTGTAAGGGTGACTGTGGTCCGGATGACTATCGTTGTCCGATTTCACTGGCCTATATGGATGACCCGGTAGCCCTTATCTGGAAACAGGGTGTCAGGCACTTTTTCAGCGAGAAATACTTGAGGCAATCCCTGGCCATAACGGGGCATTTCCACCCGCTGACACGTCAACCCCTGTCTCTGGATGATATACCGCCGGTGGATAAGCAGCACCTGAAGCATATTCATGCGTGGCGTGTAAGCCATCCTGAAGAGGAAGAGGATGGTAAACCCTTTGTGCCCCCCTGCCGCCAGCAACTGGCGCAAGCAGACTCTGACGAGAACGTTTTCGCCACACCGCCGGAATGAAGAAGCCAGTCTGCTGACGAATGCATTCTGCTGTAACTCTGGACGATTTTTCGCCATGCAAAACACCAGCCCGAGCGCCGTTTGTGGCGCCTTGACATCGCCTGGCGCACTGCCGCCAGCTACCGTATCACGCCCTGGCAGGCAGGTGGCAGAGGGCAACAGACAGCCGGCTGCGATCAGGCCCCCGCTGCCGGACAGGGCCCTGGCCGGCCGACGGGTTCACCCGCTGCACACGGCTGCGGCAGACACAGTGCCGGACCGGCAGGCACTGTGTGAGCTCTTGTATGAGCTGGCACCCGCCCCCGCCGCGCTGGGCATTGCGCTGGGTGTGCCGCCCCGCAGACTTCTGGCGGCGCTGAGCTGGTGTGATCGTAACTCCTTCCAACAAGTGGGTGCGCTGCTGCGCGCGGCCAGGCTGCCAATCCCTGTGCATGAGCTGGCTGGCCGGCTGGACAGAGGCTGCGTGCGTGCCACCCAGGTTGCCACGCAGCTCAGATCACTGGCTCAAGACCGCAAGGTGTATTGGTTGTATTCCCGCGACCAGCTTTTCTTTGATGAGCTGGTGTCTGTGCTCGCCCCCCTGGCCGGCGATCCTGGCTGGCTGGGCGCAGCCCTTGGCGTACCGCCAGCCCGGCTTGCCCAGTTGCGCGTGCAGGCAGCGCCCCCCGACCGGCGTCTGGCAATAAGGACCATGGTTGATGAGGACATCCTGCAACGGCGCCGTTCGTCACTGCCCGCGCGTAGCTGCCGTCAGTGGCTGGATGTCCTTGTCCGGGCCGGCGTAGCGGGTGAGGCTCTGGCGTGGGTGGCACAGCGCTGGCAGCTGGAGGTGCCGCCCGGCTACGGCAGCTGGCATGGCTACAGGCAGGCCCTGGCCGATACTGTCGCCGATGCGCTGATGGCAGGCGGTCAGCAGGCGCAGGAGACCCGGGTGCCGCTGTGGCAGGCCTGGGTTGTGTTGCGCGATCACATCGAGCAGCCTGGCTGTGCGCTGGCGTTGGGGCAGGCCCCCGACCCGGAGCTGTTTACGCCACAGGAATGGCATCAGGTGGGCCTGTGCGCTCTGCTGACGCATGCGCAGTCCCTGGGGGAGGAGGGCCAACACATCAGTGGTTCGACCCTGGCGCGTCTGGTCCGCTCCCGCTGTGTGCCCCTTCGGTTCCGGGGGAGGTGGCAGTGTCAGCCGCCTGCTGCGCCAACGGCTTCCCGCCGCTTGCATCCTTCTGATCTGCCCTGTCTGGTGTTCGGGGTGGCTGAGGCGGGGCGGCAGGCACTGGAAATGGCAGCCTTGCTGGGGGTGGGTGGCCTGGATAACAGTCGGCAATGGTTTGGCTCCAGTGCTGAGGGGCGCGCCCTGTTGACCTGGCTGCGTATCAGCCGGCGTCTGCCCGGCCTGGAAACAGGACACCTGGTACGCTTGTTTGGCCTGTTTGACAAGAGGCCGCTGCTGGAAAAGCTGACCGGGACTTCAGACGCGCATCAGCCACTGGCACCAGCCGGCAGCTTGCTTGCGGATCGCGCTATGGCCTTCAGTCATCTGGCGCAGGAGCTGTCCGGGCAGCCGGCCCGGGTCCAGCAGTTCATCAGCAGCCACCAGGTCGAGCAGCACGCCGGTTACAGGGTGCTGGCCTGCAGTGAACCCTGGTGGCGGCTGTTGAATGCCATGGCCCTGGATCCCCTGCTGCTGAAAGCCTGGCACCGGTCGGGTGACGATGGCGGGCCACCGCAACACAGAGCCAACGCCGGGCCGGTACCGGTCGTTGCCGTAGACGAAGAGACGCTGGAAAAGACGCCAGCCGGCTGCCCGCGTGACTACATCTGTCCGATTTCACTGGAGTACATGACGGACCCGGTTGGCATTGCCGAGGATAACGGCAGGACGAATTACTTCAGCGGGAGGCAGTTGATGCGAGCACTGACCGAACTGGGGCCTGTCCATCCGTTGACACGCCGTCCCCTGTTGCCGCAAGACGTGCCGGCTGTGGATCAGGCCCACCTGGTGCGCATCAATGGCTGGCGTGTACGACATCCCGAGCTGGAAGAAGAGGGCACAGCCTTTGTGCCGCCGGGGTACCAGGGAACCTGAGCCGCCAGTGCGGGTCCAACCTGTCGGGCTGGGCTCCCGCAGCGGTGGAGTCCAGGCGTTATTCTGTCGCGAATCCGGTCGCGGTGTCCCTGGAGAAATTTTTATGCAACCTTCCGTTTCTGGCATCTCTTCTGGTGCTTCAGCTTCGTTTCATGCGGGAACATCCCCGCAAACTGAATCTTTCATGCCGGTACAGGCTGACAGCAGCTCGCCGCAGATTCCTTCCGGTCGGGATCAACAGCGCTGTGCCGAAAGCTCCCTTGCCATCCGGACCATTCGTCCGCTCGCCAGCGAGGAGACCAGCTGTCCCGGCAAGGATGTGCTCAGAGCCCTGCTGCAGGGTATGAGCGATATGGAACCCCTGGGGCTGGGCATGGGGCTGGGCGTGTCGGCAGCTGTGCTGCTGGCCGATGCACAATGGACGGATGCTTTTTTCAAGATGCGCGGCCTGTTGCGCCTGACAGACTTTCCCCTGTCCCTCGAGCAACTGTCAGATGTGTTGGAACAGCCTCCGGTCCGCGCTTACGAAACAGCCGCGCAAGTCAGAGCCCTGGCCCGGTCCAGAGACGTGGACTGGTTGGTCGATCAATATGACCCCTTGTGTGATGAGCTTGCAAGATTGCTGGTGCCGCTGGCAGGCGAGCCAGAGATGGCGGAGCTGGCACAAACCCTTGGTGTGGCAGAATTTGAGTTTATGGCCATTGGCCTGCTGTTCTGCCGTGGTGACACGAAGCGGTGGAATACAGTGAAAGTCGCCCTGGATCGCGGCTTCGCCGGCTGGCAAGAGCAACAGCCGCCCCCCCGGACTGCCCGCACCTGTGGGGACTGGCTGGAGGTTTTCGCCCGGTCAGGTGCCAGTGCCGACGCCCTGCAGCACATTGCCCGCTGCTGGGAGCTGGCGCCACCATCGGGCTGCGCTGGCTGGACGGACTACTTGCAGGCGTTGCGTGAAAGTATCGCCACCCAGGTTGTGCGTGAGCATCAGCAACATCCTGACGCCCCGGTGCCGCTGCAACAGGCATGGATTCTGGTGCATGCCTATGCTGCGCGGCCCGCCTTTTCTCTGGCACTCGATGACGCCACCGATCCTTTTTCTCTGGAACCGGATGATCGCCATCTGGGCGGGCTGGTCAGTCTGCTGCGTCACGCACAAGAACGGGGGCCGCAGGCCAACAGCATCAGCTGGTCGCGTCTGTGCCGTCTGGCGCACTACGGCTGTGCGGACCCGTGTTTTGCAACGCGTGTTGAGCTGGCCCCACCCGCACCGGAAACCGTTTCCCGCCGCCTGCTTCCTGCGGATTTGCTGCGCCTGGTTGAAGAACCTTGTGCGCAACAGCAGGCGTGGGCAGCGGCCGCTGCTCTGGGGGTGGGTGCGCTGCCGGTGGACCCTGAGGCCCGGCGGCAGCAGGTTCCGGAGCGCGATGCGGCCCTGGTTATCTGGCGGCGTATCTACAACCGGGTGCCCTGGCTGGAAACAGGTCATCTGGTGCAGTTGCTGCGCGTGCTGGCCGGGGAACAGCGGATAGAAAAATTGACGGGCCATGCCGACAGCCGGTGCTGGCCTGCGGCCTTTGTGAGCGAGCATTCAGCGCGTGCCGCCCAGTTCCTGAACCTGGCACAAGTCCTTGAACAGCACCCGGAACGGGCGCAGGCATTCATCCGCATGAAGCATGTCAACCTGCGCCTGAGTTACCTTGCGCCCGTTGGCACGGCGGCCAGCTGGCGATTGTTGAACGGCCTGGCATTTGATCCCTTGTTGCTGCGCGCCGCACGCAGTTTCCTGAGCCCGGGCGGGCAGCCGCCATCGCTGCCGCTGGTTGCTGCTGCGGATGAGGATGGCCTGGAAAAGAATGCTGAAGGCTATCCCTGTGACTACGTTTGTCCGCTTTCCCGGGATTACATGGATGATCCGGTGGCCATCCTTGAGGGGAACGGCCGCAGGCGTTATTTCAGCAGACAGTGTCTGTTTGAATCCCTCATAGTGGCGGGGCCATTCAATCCGTTGACACGTGAGCGCTTGTCGCTGGAAGAGGTTCCCGCCGTGGATGTTGAACATCTGGCGCGTATTCATGCATGGCGCGTGAAGCATCCTGAGCTGGAAGAGGAAGGCCGTGCCTTTGTGCCACCAGGGCGTCAGGGAACTTGAACCGCCCGTGTGAGTCCAACCTGCAGGGCTGGACGCCCGTATGGGTGGCGTCCAGAAATTTTCCTGGCGAGAACCCGGTGGCGGTGACCCTGGAGTAATGTTGCTATGCAAAAAACGAATCCTGGCACTTCTCCGGGCGCTTTATTGCCGACTTGTTCGGGAACCTTGGCCAGACCTGGCGCGGTCGCGGCGACACAGGCACTGTGCCGCAGATTTCTCCTGACCGGGACCAGCCGTTTGTTGCGGCTCAGTCTCTTGCCATCAGGCGTGTTCGTCCCCGGACCAATCAAGCACAAAGCATCCCCGCCAGAGGCGTGGTGGATAAGCTGTTGTTTGGTGTGGACACAAGAAAAACAGAGCCCCTGGCGCTGGGTACAGGGCATAGGGTTGGCAGGTTGCAGGGAATTTGAGCAGCAACTGTGGATCCCATCCGCCGGGCTGCGCGCATGCATCGTTGTACGCGGGAAATAATCCTTGCGCAGACGACTACGATGCCCCTTGAGGAAATGTCATGCACAACACAAGCCGAAGTACCTCGCCGGCTGTTCCCTCTCCGCTTTGTGCGGGAACCGCATCGCAAGCTCCCCTGGTGTCGGCACAGACCAGGGAGGCGGTACAACAGCTGGCTGCCAGTTGCGATCAGCAGGCTGTGCCGGAACGCTCTCTTGCCATCAGGAGCATTCGTCCCCTGACAAGCCCATCACAACCTTGCCCTGGCAAGGATGTCATCAAAGACCTGCTGCGAACCCTGCCACCTGAAGTGGGCGAGATAGAGCCCCTGTGTCTGGGTATGGGGCTGGGGTTGTCGGCCCGGCTTTTGCTGGGGGGTAATGCAATATGGGCGGACGCTTTTCGCAGGATGCTCATCCTGCTGCGCATGGCCGATTTTCCCTTGTCCATCAACAAGCTGTCAGATGCGCTGGAACAGCCTCCTGTGCGTGCTTTCGAGGTTGCACAGCAGGTCAGAGCCCTGGCCCGCTCCAAAGGCGTGGACCGGTTGGAGGATCGACACGAACCCTTATGGATTGAGATGGCAAGACTGCTGACGCCGCTGGCAGGAGGGCTGGACGAAGAGCAGCTGTTGGTGGCTCTGAGGGCGGGGGTGCCAGGACAGGAACTGGTGTTGCTGCTTGATCTTATGGCGCTTCATTTTCATTTCGTGCGCAGTGACAGTGAGCGCCAGGATACAGTGGAAATGGCCCTGCATCGGAGTTTTGCCGCCTGGCGGGAGAAGGACAAAGTGCCCAGCTCGGCCCGCAGCTGTGAGGACTGGCTGGAGCTGTTTGCGCGGTCGGGTGCCAGTGCCACTACCCTGGAGTACATCGCCAGCCAATGGGAGCTGGTGCCGCCGACGGGCTGCGCCGACTGGGCGGATTACTTGCAGGTTCTGGGTGAAAGTGCCGCCACCAGGCTGTTGCGTGCGCATCAGCAACGGCCTGACGCCCGCGTCCCTTTGGGACAGCTGTGGCTTCTGGTGCATAACTACAGTCGGCAGCCCGCTTTTGCTTTGGCACTGGATGAGGCGACGGATCCCGATTTTATGGAGCCGGATTGTCGCCATCTGCATGGACTTGTCAGCCTGCTGCACCATGCGCAAGGGGAGACAGCAGGAGCCAAAAGCATCAGCTGGTCGAGTCTGTGCGCTCTGGCGCGCCATGGCTGTGTGGACCCGTGTTTTGCTGCCCGTATCGAGCAGGATTCTTCTCAAGAGCCAACCCGTTCCCGACGCTTGCGTCCTTCGGATTTGCTGTGCCTGGTTGAGGGGCCAGCTGCGCCGCAGCTGGCCTGGGCTGCGGCCGCTGTATTGGGGGTGGGTGCGCTGTCAGTCTGTTCCGGGCCGGATCACCAGAAGGTCCCTGTGCGCGACAGCGCTCTGGTTATCTGGCGGCGTATCTACAACCGGGTGCCCTGGCTGGAAACAGGACATCTGGTGCAGGTGTTGCGCTTGCTGGGTGGGGACGAGCTGGTGGAAAAATTGACGGGACATGCCGACCGTCACCGCAGGCCGGCGGCCTCAGTGAGCCAGCGTTCAGCGCGCTGTGCCGAATTTGTGGCCATGTTTGACGTGTTGCAACAGCAACCGGAATGGGTGCAGGCGTTCATCAATCTGAAGGCTGTGGATCAGCGCCTGAGCTACCTTGCGCCTGCGGGCACGGCTGAGAGCTGGCGGCTGTTGAACTGCCTGGCACTGGACCCCCTGCTGCTGGCAGCCTGGCGCAGTTTCGCGCACCAGAGCCGGACAGCGCCGCGTCCCCAGGCTGCGGCCCTGCACGAGCAGGGACTTGAGCAGGATGCCGAAGGCTTGCCGCAGGACTATATGTGCCCGCTTTCCAGGGCGTACATGGATGATCCGGTGGCCATAGGTGCAGAGAACGACTGCTGGCACTATTTCAGCAGACACTATTTGCTGGAATCCCTGCAAAGGGCGGGGCCATTCAATCCGCTGACACGTGCGCCCTTGACCCGGGAAGCAGTGCCGGCAGTGGATGAGGAATATCGGTCGCGTATTCGTGCCTGGCGTGTGGCCCATCCAGAGCTGGAAGAGGAAGGCAAGCCCTTTGTGGCACCAGGCAGTCAGGGAACCTGAGCCGCCCGTGCGGGTCCAACTTACAGGACTGGGCTCGCGCATTGGTGGAGTCTGGAATCGATGCGGTCGCGAATCCGGCTGCACTGCCCTGGAGTGGATTTTATGCAAAGAACAACATGGAGTGCCGTCTCGGGTGCTCTGTCCCTGACAGCTTCGCCCAGGTCACCGGAAACGGCGTCTGTCAGCCCGGCACAGGTCGATGCCGGTGTGCCACAGCTTCCTGCCAATCGGGAGCAGCAGCCTGTGCCGGATCGTTCGCTTGCCATCCGGACCATTCGTCCCCGGACCGGCCCGGCACACAACTGCCCTGACAAAGGGGCCGTCAAAAACGTACTGAGAAGCTTGCCTGCCGAGCTGAACGACATGGACCCCCTGTGTCTGAGTTTGGGGCTGGGGTTGTCGGCTCATCTGTTGCTGTTTAATCAAGACCGGATCGATGCTTTTGTCAGGATGCGCGGTCTGCTGCGATCGGCACGCTTCCCCTTGTCCATCAAAGACCTGTCAGATGCCCTGGAAAAGCCTCCGGTGTGCGCTGGCGAAATAGCAGAGCAGGTCAGGGCCCTGGCGCGGTCCAGAGGTGTGGACTGTCTGGCCAGTCGACGTGGACCTTTGTGTAATGCGTTCGCAAAACTCCTGGCGCCGCTGGCCGGCGAAGTAGACGAAAAGAAATTGTTGGAGGCTTTTGGAGCGGGTGCGCCAGAATGCCCACTTTTGTTGGAGCTCGATCTTGTGGTGCTCCGTTCTTTTTCCATGCTCGGTGACAATGAACGCTGGAATATGATGGAGGTCGTCCTGCATCTGGATGAGGCTGTCTGGAGAGCGCGAAACCGCCAGCAAAACGAAGAAGCACAGACGGCCCGCACCTGTGAAAACTGGCTGGAGTTGTTCGCCCGGTCAGGTGCCAGCGCTGATGCCCTGGCGCACATTGCCCGGCAATGGGAGCTCGAACCGCCGACGGGCTGCGCCGACTGGGCAGACTACTTGCAGGCGTTGTATGAAAGTATCGCCACCCGGGTGCTGCGTGAGCAGCAGCAAGATCCTCAGGCACCGGTCCTGCTGCAGGATGTGTGGCCTCTGGTGCATGGCTACAGTCAACGGGTTGCTTTCTCTCTGGCGCTCGATGACGCCACGCATGCTGGTGTTCTGGAGTCGGGGCATCGTCACTTGAGCGGGTTTTTCAGCCTGCTGCGCCATGTCAAGCAACGCGAGCATCCGGGAAACATCAGTTGGTCGACGCTGTGCCGTCTGGCGCATCATGGCTGTGCTCAGCCGCATTTTGCGGCCCGTGTACCGCAAGACCCACGCGAACCGGAAACCCTTTCACGCCGCTTGCGTCCTTCGGATTTGCTGCGTCTGGTTGAGGGACCTGATGCGCAGCAGCTGGCATGGACAGCGGCAGCAGTACTGGGGGCAGGTGCGCCGCCGGTGTGTTCTGAGCCAGAGCAGCTCAAGAGCGCGCGACAAGACAATGCCCTGACCATCTGGCGGAGTATCTACAACCGGGTGCCCTGGCTGGAAACGGGGCATCTGGTGCAGGTGTTGCGCTTGCTGGGTGCGGAGGCTGCGGTGGCGAAATTGACGGCACATGCGGACCCCCACCGCTGGCCTGCGGCCTCAGTGGGCGAGCAATCGGCGCGCTGTGCCGAACTGGTGGACCTGGTTGACGTCTTTCGCCAGCAACCGGAACGGGTGCAGGCGTTCATCACCTTGAAGGCTGTGGACCAGCGCTTTGGCTATCTTGCGCCTGCTGGCACGGCGCCGGGCTGGCGCTTGTTGAATTGTCTGGCACAAGATCCCCTGCTGCTGACAGCCTGGCGTAGTTTCGTCAAGCCGGAGCGGATCGGGCCGCAGACCCTGGCCGGTGCCGGGGAACCGGCATGGCCAGTGCCGGTCCAGGCCGCCGGAGCGAACCTGTGGATGGGTGGCGTGCGCACATCATCCGGGCACGCAGCCGACCGCAGTGGTCCCGCGCCAGATGTTGAGCAAAACACCGGTCCGGGCATCGCTTCAGGGGTTTCTTCAGGGGCTTTATCTCCGGTCCGCCCGGCCAGCCCATCGACAATGGCGTCTGTCATGCCGGCTTCGGCCGCCAGCAGCTTGCCGCAGATATTGTGCAGTCGTGCTCAGCAGCGCTTGCCGGATCCCTCTCTTGCCATCAGGACCATGGATCCGGCGACCGCAGTCCCTGACAGGGGTGCGTTGCTGGCCCTGCTACGTGACATGAGCGACATGGAGCCACTGCGTCTGGCTATGGGGCTGGGGTGGTCGGCGCATTTTATGCTGGCGAAGATCGGTTGGCTGGATCCTCTTGTCCAGGTGCGCGGCCTGCTGCGCCTGGCATCTTTTCCCTTGTCCCTGACGAAACTGTCAGCTGTTCTGGAAAGTCCTCCTGTGCGTGCCTATGAAATAGCAGCGCAGATCAGAGCCTGTGCCGCGGCCTGCAACACGGACCGGTTGGTCGATCGTGACACACCCTTGAGTGATGCCTGCGCACGACTGCTGGCGCCGCTGGCAAACAGGATGAGGACAGGGAAACTGGTACAGGCTTTTGCTGTGCCGAACCGCCATCTTGAGGCCATGAATCTCATTTTCATGCGCAGCAAGGCCGGGCGCTGGAATACAGTGGAAAGTGCCCTGGAGCAGGCCTTCGCCGCCGGAGAGCATTCAGGCCCGCCCTCAGCTGTCCGCACCTGTGAACACTGGCTGGAAGTCTTCGCCCGGTCGGGAGCCAGTGCTGACACCCTGGCGGCTGTGGCCCGGTGCTGGCGCCTGGTGCCGCCAGCCGGCTGTGCCAACTGGACGGACTACTTGCAGGCTTTGTGTGAAAGTACCGCCACCCGGGTACTGCGTGCGCAGCAGCAACATCCTGACGCCTCCGTCCCGGTGGAACAGGCGTGGCTTCTGGTGCATGGCTACGGGCAGCGGGCCGCTTTCGCTTTCGCACTGGATGAGGCGACAGATCCCGGGTTGCTTCTGCCTTGCGAACGGCATCTGGTCGGGCTGCTGAGCCTGCTGCGTCATGCGAAACAGCAGGGGCCGCAGGGAAACAGCATCAGCTGGTCGAGCCTGTGCCGTCTGGCGCAGCACGGCTGTGCGGACCCGTGTTTTGCGGCGCGTGTTGCGCTGGAGCCGCCCGCACCGGAAACCGTTTCCCGCCGCTTGCGTCCCTCGGATGTGCTGCGCCTGGTTGACGGGCCTGATGCACAGTCGGTGGCATGGATACTGGCCGCCGTGCTGGGAGTGGGCGCGCTGCCGGTTCGCCCTGAGTCAGAGCCACAGGTCCCGGTGCAAGACGCTGTGCTGGCGATCTGGCTGCGTATTTATCACCGGGTTCCCTGGCTTGAAACAGGCCACCTGGTGCAGGTGCTGCGCTTGCTGGATGGACAGGAGCTGGTGGAAAAACTGACGGGACATGGCGACAGCCAGCACTGGCCTTGTGCGTCAGTGAGCAAGCATTCCGCGCGCTGTGCCGAACTGGTGAGCCTGGCTGAAGTCTTTCAACAGCAACCAGAACGGGTGCAGGCCTTCATTGACCTGAAGGCTGTGGATCAACGCTTCAGTTATCTGGCACCGACGGGTACGGCGGTGCGTTGGCGCTTGTTGAACTGCCTGGCACTTGATCCTTCGCTGCTGGCAGCCTGGCGTGATTTTGTAAACTACGGCGGGGCACCAGCGCTGGCAGCGGCCCTGAACGAGGAGGGATTGGAAATGAACGCAGGAGGTTACCCGAGTGATTACGTCTGTCCGCTTTCCAGGGAGTATATGGAGGACCCGGTGGCCATCGGGGAGAACGGCTGCAAACGCTATTTCAGCAGAGAATATCTGGTGCAATCCTTGCGCGTTGCGGGGCCTTTCAATCCGCTGACACGTATGCCCTTGTCTCCGGAAGAGGTTCCCGCAGTGGATGATGAACATCTGGCGCGTATCCGTGCATGGCGAGCGCGGCATCCTGAGCTGGAAGAGGAAGGTCAACCCTTTGAGTCTCCGTCCGCCGGAGCGCCATGATGCGGGCCGGTACCTGTCATTGAACGGCTGCCGTTACAGCATCAGCAGCGGGAAAATGCGTGAAACTTCCGTGGATGGCGCAGTCTTGTTGCTGCGGTGGATGAAACCTGGCCCTGGTCCGGGCCTTGCCTGTATGACAGCCTGAACCGGAACAAAAGGGGAGGCAGCCGGTGCCACCAGACGACAGGGAACACTGGCGCGGTCTGTGTGTCCAACGTCTGTGTATCCAACGCCTGCGCGAGAGACAGAGCCGGGTGTGTCCTGATGTCATTTCCTGACGGGCTCACCCTGTTGTCAGAAGTTGCGCACCGACACAGTTCGCGCCTCAGCCTGTTGCAGTGCTGGGCTTGAGTCACTCAGGAAGGGTCTCTTATGCAAAACATTAATAGGGGGGCCCGTTCTGGCACCCCATCCCCGACGCCTCCGGGCTCGTCCTCATCGCCTACCGCTGTCACCAGGCTGCAGCGGTTGGATGACAGTATTCCATGCTTCCCTGCCCATCAGAACTCTGGGCAGCCGCTCGCAACCGAGCTGGCGCAAAGAGATGTTTATGCCCTGGATACGGCGGCAGGAGCGCGCGTGCCTGACGCGCAGTCGCTGTGTCGCTTGCTGTGTGATCTGGATGATCACGCGCCCGTGGCCATGGGGATTGCGCTGGGTGTGCCGTCCCACATTCTTTTGCAGGAGCTGGGAGCCTATGATCGTGATCCCTGCCAGCTGGTGAAATCGCTTCTTGCGGCCAGTCTGCCATTTTCCCTGAAGGATGTGGCGGCCTGGCTGGAGGAGGATATGGCACTTTGGGATGGAGATGATGTCGCCCGGCAGATCAGGTGTCTGGCGGAGTACAGGGGAATAGAGCGGCTGCACAGCCTGGAGCCGCCCTTGTGTGATGAGCTGGTCTCCGTGCTTTTACCACTTGTCGCAGATATTGACTGGCTGGGAGAGGGGTTTGGGCTGTCGCGAGCCGAGGTCCTTGAGCTCCAGTCTGATTCCGTGCCCCCCACCCGGTACCGGTTGACAGAAACGATCATTGACATGGACATGCTGTTACGCCGCGAGCAGAACAAGCCTGGGCGCACCTGTGGGGAATGGATGAAGGTGATGGCCATGGCCGGCGTCGGTGTGAGCGATCTCAAACATCTGGCCCGACACTGGAAGCTGGCGCCGCCGCCAGGCCTTGCGAGCTGGCATGCCTATGCGAGCACCATCGTCCATGACCTCCAGGACGAGGTGAGGCTCTGGCACCAGCTTGATCACAGCAAGCCTGTGTCCTTGCAAAAGGTTGTGACGCTCTTGCGCAACAGCGTGCTCTTCAAGCCTTGTGATATGCGTGACATGCAGGCATTCAACCGGGATCGGATCTCTTTGCCGCTGGCCGTGGGTAACGCCAGTGACCCGCGCCTGTTTACAGAACGCGAATGGCATACGCTGTGTCTGTACAGCTTGCTGGAGCATGCGGTAAGTCAGGGGGGAGACGGTCAGCATATCAGCGGTGCTCTCCTGTGCCGTCTGGATCGGCTCCGCTTGACAGAGGGGGGAGCTGCCGGGATACCAGGTTGCACTGCGCCCGCTCCGCAAACGCATTCCCGACCACTGTGTCCTTTTGATCTGCTGCGCCTGAGTCAAGCTGCCCATGAGCCGGAGCGCCATGCTTTGGAAATAGCCGCAGCTCTGGGTGTGGGCGGCGATATTTCAGGTGGCTGGGCGGGGCACTGGTCTGAGATCTGGGACGAAGACAGAAGTTCCCGTACACAGTGGCAAGCCCTGTGCACCTGGCGTTGGATTTACAGTCGTGCGCCCTGGTTGGAAACAGGACATCTGGTGCAATTGTTTCGGCAGTTTGACCGGGACGAGCTGATGCAGCAACTGACCGGGATTGGCAGCAGCGACTGTGAGTTTGGCGCAGCTGCCAGCCCGTTTCCGAATCAGGTGGTTGCGTTTATGGGGCTGGCCAAGGAGTTGTACCATCAGCCCGAGCTGGTAAGGGCCTTTCTTCTCCAGAGCAGCATAAAACAACATTTTGGCTACCTTATGTCGCCGAACAGCGGGAACAACTGGCGAGTGCTGAACTGCCTGGCTGTGGATCCCTTGATGCAGAAAGCCTGGCGCCGTTTTGTGGCGGCCTGCCTGAAAAATCGGGAAAGTGCTGCAACACGGAAGCTGGAGCTTAATGCGGCAGGCTGTCCGCATGACTACCTGTGCCCGATCAGCTTGATGTACATGGATGACCCGGTGGTGATTATTGAAAGCCAGAGCAACTGCATGTACTTCAGCCGAAGAAGTTTGCTGCGAGCGCTGCGGGAAGCGGGGCCTTTCAATCCGTTGACGCGCAGTCCCTTGTATCCGGACGAAGTGCCCGAGGTCGATCAGGAGTACCTGGCAAGGATCAATGCGTGGCGCAGGCAACATCCTGAGCTGGAGGAGGCGCAAGAGGAGGCAGAGGTGTAAGCGGAAGAAGATCCCGCTGAGTTCTCTCTGGCCGGACCTGATCGTTGTCGCCTTATGTGATCAGAGTCTTTCTCGTGGAAAAGCGGGCGACACCGGGTGTCATCAGACAACCTGGGAACTCTGTCCCCGGGTTCGAGTCCAAAGTATGAACGGGCACAAGGACTGGTGAACCCTGACGCCAGTGCCTGATGTGCGGATTTCACTCTTCTGTAAGGCGTCTCTCACCGACAGCATCCTGGTCTTGGCCTGTCGCAGTGCAGGGCCCTCATCACTCTGGATGCTTCTTTTATGCAAAACATCAATCCGGGGACCGCTGTTGGTACCCCATCCCCGACGCCCCCCGGGGCATCATCACCAACAGCTGTTATCAGGCTGACGCGTCCGGATCACACCGTTTTACAGTTTCCTGCCGACCAGAATTGTGCACAGCTGCTCGAACGTGAATTGGCGAAAAGAAAGGTTTACGCATTCAGTACGGATGCAGCAAGGCGCGTGCCGGAGCTGGAGTCCTTGTGTCAATTGCTGTGTGATCTGGATCGTCACGCGCCCCTGGCCATGGGAATTGCACTGGGTGTGTCGTCCGACTTTCTTGTGCAGAAGTTCGGTTTCTATGAGCGTGATCCCGTCAAGCTGGTGAAGTCGCTGCTGGCGGCCAGTCTGCCACTTTCCCTGGCGGATGTGGCGGCGCGGCTGGAAAAGAATGCCGGTTTCGGCGGAGAGGATATAGCCCAGCAGATCAGATCCCTGGCAGCCTGCCGGGCAATAGAGCGGCTGGACGCCCTGGACCTGTCCTTGTGTGACGCGCTGGTATCTGTGTTTTTGCCCTTGATTGCTCATATTGACTGGCTGGGAGAGGTCCTTGGGGTGCCCGAGGCTCAAGTCTTTGAGCTCCAGTTTGATACAGTGCCGCCCTCCCGCTTCCAGCTGACCAAAACGATTATTGAGCAAGACACGCTGGTGCGCCGCGCGCAGAACAAGCCTGCGCGCACTTGTGGGGAGTGGATGGAGGTTATGGCCATGGCTGGTGTCGATGTGGAGGAGCTGGAGCATCTGGCCCGGCGCTGGCAGCTGCGGCCGCCGCCAGGCAGCTTGAACTGGTATGGCTATCAGCGCGACAGGGTCATGGCCATGGAAGACGAGCTGATGTTGTGGCACCAGCTCGATCATAGCCACCCTGTGTCCTTGCAGCAGGTTGTGACGTTCTTGCGGCATTCTGCGTTCTCCTGGTCTTGTAATAACCTCTCAGGCTGGTACAGGATTGCTTTTCCGCTGGCAGTGGGTAACGCCAGTAACCCGCGCCTGTTTTCGCAAAGAGAATGGCGTGATTTGTGCTTGTTCAGCCTGCTGCGGCATTCGGTGAGTCAGGGAGGAGACGGTCAGCATATCAGCGAACGACTCCTGTGCCGTCTGGTTCGGCTCAACCTTGGACACTCCAGCGTCAATCGTCTATTGCAATGCACGCCACCTCTTGAGGAAACGCAGTCCCGGGTGCTGTGTCCTTTTGATGTACTACGGCTGAGTCAGGCTGGTGATGAGCCGGAGCGCCATGCTCTGGAAATGGCCGCAGCCCTGGGTGTGGGCGGTGAGGTTGTTGGCAACAGGATCTGGCATTGGTCGGCGGTCTGGAACGAATCCGGTCCCTGTACGCGGTGGCAAGCCCTGTGTACCTGGCAATGGACAGGCACGCGTGCGCCCTGGTTGGAAACAGGACATCTGGTGTCACTGTTTCGGCGCTTTGGCCGGGAGGACCTGATGCGGCAATTGACTGGCAGTGCTGGCAGCGACTGTGCGTTTGGTGAACCTGCCAGTCCGTTTCCGGATCGCGTTGTTGAATTTATGGATCTGGCTCAGGACTTGTGCAATCAGCCAGGACTCGTGAGGGCCTTTGGGCTCCAGAACGGGGTAAAGGAGCATTTCGGTTACGCCATGTTGCCAGGCAGCAGGCCGAACTGGCGATTGTTGAACTGCCTGGCTGTGGACCCTCTGATGCTGCAAGCCTGGCGCAGTTTTGTGGAGGCCTTCCAGAAAAGTCGGGAGAGTGCGGCAGCAAAGGAGCTGGAGATGAATGCAGGAGGCTATCCGCATGACTATGTTTGCCCGATCACATTGATATATATGGATGACCCGGTGCTGATTATTGAGAGCCAGAACAGCTGGAGCTACTTCAGCCGGAGAAGCTTGATCCAGGCGTTGCGGGACGCAGGACCTTTCAACCCGCTGACGCGCAGCCCTTTGTACCCGCAAGACGTGCCTGAGGTTGATCAAGAACACCTGCAACGTATCACTGCGTGGCGTGAGCGACATCCTGAGCTGGAGGACGCGCAACTGGAGGACGCGCAAGAGGGACAACAGGTGCACGAGGAACAGGATCCCGGTGAGTTCCCTCCCTGGCCGAGACGTAATCTGTGTCGCCTTTTGTGATCACAGTCGTTCTCTTGAAAAAGTGGGCCAAAAAGGGTGTCCGGGCATGAGTCGTTATCCTTGGTACATCAAAGAAACGAAGGGAAAACACAAAGAAACAGTGATCCACAAGATGAGAGGCTGTCCCTGCATGGCCTGTACGACAACCTGAAGCCGGCGCCACCGGGTGTCATCAGACAACCTGGGAACTCTGTCCCCGGGTTCGAGTCCAAAGTATTAACGGGGCACAAGGACCGGTGAACCCTGACGCCAGTGCCTGATGTGCGGATTGCATTCTTGTGTCAGGCGTCTCTCACCGACGGCATCTGCGTCTGAGCACTGTCTCTGAGCACTGTCGTTGTGCCGGGCCCCCATCACTCTGGAGGCTTTTTTTATGCAAAACATCAATCCGGGGACCGCTGTCGGTACCCCATCCCCGACGCCCCCCGGGCCATCATCGCAAACAGCTGTCATCAGGCTAAGGCGCCTGGATCAGAGCCTTCTGCGCCAGGGTCACACCGTTCTGGAGTTTCCTGCCCACCAGAATTGTGCACAGCTGCTCGCACGCGAGTTGGCGAAAAGAAAGGTTCACGTATTCGATACCTATGCAGCAAGGCGCGTGCCGGAGCTGGAGTCGTTGTGTCACTTGCTGTGTGATCTGGATCGTCACTCGCCCATGGCCATGGGAATTGCACTGGGCGTGCCGTCCCAGTTTCTTGTGCAGCAGTTCGGTTACTACGATCCTGATCCCGTCAAGCGGGTGAAGTCGCTGCTGGCGGCCAGTCTGCCACTTTCCCTCGCAGATGTGGCGGCGCGGCTGCAAAGGAAAGCCGATTCCAGTGGACGTCCCGGTTGCGGTACAGAGACTATCGCCTTGCAGATCAGGTCTCTGGCAGCCTGCCGGGAAATAGATCGGCTGGACGTCCAGGACCTGCCGGTGTGTGACGCGCTGGTATCTATGTTGTTGCCCTTGAGTGCTCATGTTGACTGGCTGGGGGAGGTCCTTGGGCTGCCCGAGGATAAAGTCTTCCAGTTCCAGTCTGATACAGTGCCCCCCTCCCGGTTCCAGCTGTCAAAAACGATTATTGAGAGAGACATCCTGTTGCGCCGCGAGCAGAACAAGCCAGCGCGCACCTGTGGGGAGTGGATGAAGGTCATGGCCATGGCTGGCGTCACTGGAGGGGATCTGGAGCAGCTGGCCCGGCACTGGCATTTGCAGGTGCCGCCAGGCATCTCAAACTGGTTCAGGTATCAGGACAACATGGCTATGGCCATGGAAGACGAGCTGACCTTGTGGCACCAGCTGGATCACAGCCAGCCTGTGTCCTTGCAGCACGTTGTGGCGCTCTTGCGCTTGCAGCATTGCGCGCTCGCCCGGTCTGGTGATGGCGACGACTCTTCCTGGGACAGGATTTCTTTTCCGCTGACAGTGGATAACGCCAGCAACCCACGCCTGTTTTCGAAAAGACAATGGCATGATGTGTGCCTGTTCAGCCTGCTGCAGTGTTCGGCGAGAGAGGGAGGAGACGGTCAGCATATCAGCGGACGGCTCCTGTGCCGTCTGGTTCGGTTCCACCTTGGAAACTCCAGCGTCGAACCTGTACTGCAATGCCCGCCACCTCTTGAGGAAACGCAGTCCCGGCCGTTGTGTCCTTTTGATCTGCTACGGCTGAGTCAGGCTGGTGATGAACCGGAGCGCCATGCTCTGGAAATGGCCGCAGCCCTGGGTGTGGGCGGCGAGGTTGTTGCCGACAGGCATTGGTCGGAGGTCTGGACGAAATCCGGCGCCTGTACGCGGCGCAAAGCCCTGTCTACCTGGCAATGGATATACACGCATGCGCCCTGGTTGGAAACAGGACATCTGGTGCCCCTGTTCCGGCGGTTTGGCCGGGAGGCCCTGATGCGGGAACTGACCGGCATTGCTGGCAGCGACTTCGCGTTTGGTGAACCTGCCAGCCCGTTTCCGGAGCGCGTTGTTGAATTTATGGATCTGGCTCAGGACCTGTGCGAGAAACCAGGACTTGTGAGGATCTTTGGGTTCCAGAATCAGGTGACGAAGCATTTCGGTTACGCCATGTTGGCAAGGTGCAGCCAGAACTGGCAAGTGTTGAACTGCCTGGCTGTGGACCCCCTGATGCTGCAAGCCTGGCGCAATTTTGTGGGGGCCTTCCAGAAAAATCGGGAGAATGCAGTAGCAAAAGAGCTGGAGGTTAATGCAGGAGGCTATCCGCATGACTATGTTTGCCCGATTACATTGACATATATGGATGACCCGGTGCTGATTATTCAGAGCCAGACCAGCTGGAACTATTTCAGCCGGAGAAACTTGATCCAGGCGCTGCGGGACTCAGGACCTTTCAACCCGCTGACACGTTGTCCCTTGTGTGAGCAAGACGTGCCTGAGGTTGATCAGGAACACCTGAAACGTATCAATGCGTGGCGTGAGCAACATCCTGAGCTGGAAGAGGAACAAGAGGAGCAAGAGGTGCAAGAGGTGTAAGAGGTG
>MPMQ01000147.1 GCA_002238585.1 Kistimonas sp. bin40
CCAGCTCAAGGTCCTTCTGTTGCGCGACTCTGCTGGCGGCGGCCGGTGCCCGGCACTGAGGGCAGGTTAATGGCTCCCCGGTTTTCACCATGCTCTCGTAACAGGGTGTGCACACACAGTGATACAGCTGATCACAGACATGGCGGCGCGCCAGGTTTTCTATGCAAACGGGGCACCGGCGTACCAGCTGTTCGACCAGCGGACTCAGGGTCCACAGGCGACCATTGAGCTCGACCTGCGGCCACTGGCCGGATGCAGACGCAGAAGAACTGGCAGCAGGCTGCGGGGAATGGGCTTGCCAGCCCTGGTGGGGGGAAGAAGGTTGCATTATTCAAGGTCCTCTCAAACGAAAACGACGGCCTGGGGCTTTTTGTTCTCACAGCACCGCAGCACCAACACCTCGTTTGGACCCGATAAACGTCAGAGAGTTTCGCTTTTACGGAAAAAACTGTTCATCGCTTCACCGCATGCAACATTCGAAGTGAACAGCAATCACAGCCAGGCCATTCGTCATACCCGCAGCCGCTGTGTAGCTGGTCTCTGCTCCCCGGATGGGCCGGTACAGGGTCTGCCCCTGCCCTGTGACAGGCCAGTGGCACAAGACCCGGCGGCCTGGGGGCCTGGCGAGCGAGACCGCAGGAGAAAGCCTGAGCCGGGCCTTCCGCCAGAAAAGCCACGCTGGTCGGCCCGGCGGTGTCGGCACTGCGCCCCGCACAGAGCTCATCACAAAGTGCCGCGATCACCGATTGACATGCACAGGCCCCAGCTGCAGAAAGAATCCGTCATCCTCCCTGGAAACAATCTGGTTGTACACCGTGATGCGCCCCTCATTCAGGGTTTCACCAAGCCGCATTTCCAGGAGTTTTTCATTATTTCTCCGCTCATCAATCTCCCCCATCGTCTCCAGCCAGCGCCAACCAGCGTTGTGTCCGTACAACTTCGCCTCGAACTTGAAACCGTTACCGAACGGAAGGGCCGTGCTGACACCCACTGTGAAACATCTGGTGTCCGGCTGATAGCGGACAGCAACCCGACTGTATGCTTGTTGATCCCACATGAAACTCACAGCCTCGGTCAGATTGCGTCCCGTCCCATGGGGACCCATCTCCTGGCGCAGAACACTGGCAGGCAAGTAAATGTACACACACCTGTACCCACGGTCTGGCCGGATATACACCGCACCGTTTGCAGAGCTGGCCAGCCTCAGTGGATGTTGACCGACATAGGGATGATTGGGAATCCGGGGATCCACGGGGGAACGACGACGGCAGGCATTGGACACACTCTCAAAGTTGATAGTGGCGTGGGTCTCCATGCACCAGCCACAGGGTGCGCGACGCCGCACACAGCTTTGCTGGTGCCGTCCCAGCTCCCGCCGCACCATATCGGTGTTGCAGTCCGGACATTGCGTCAATTTCTCCGGGCAGATGCGCTCATGCAAACCGCTTTCTATCTCCTGGAAGCGCACGCCCCTCTCACTGCAACCGCGTGGGCAGGGCACCAGGCGTTCATCACAGATGCCGGCATGGATCTCCACCATCTCACGCGCAATTTTTACGGTACAGAACTGGCAGTCGACCGGAAGCTTCTGGCAGTGGGGGTAGTGCCCCTCCATCAGGCTGCGGGGACTGCTGAACCCACAGCCCCAGGGACAGTTTTCCATAATATCTGTGGACACCGCCGCTTCCACGGCGTCACACAGGCGGGGCACGAATTCTGCGGCCTGCAGCACACGCGTACGCAGTTGGGGCGGCGCCAACTTCTCCAGTTCACCGGCGCCCTGCCGGTAAAACTGACAGATTTCACGCAGACGTTGTTCTTCAGCGGCCGTGGTCCTCAGGGCACCCATGTTGACAGGCCTATGGCCACAGTTCTCTTCGTGTGCCTTCTGCGTGCCACTGAAAACGCTCTCCTGGCATCCAGGGTGAGAGCAGACCTTCGGCACCCACGCGCAGTCCGGCTCGTGCAACCGCAGCGCACTGGCTGTCCCTTTCCAGTCGCACCCCTGCCGCGCCTGCGGACAGCTGTACTCCCTCTGGCCGCAGACCTTGATGTGCTCTGCGACTTGCGTCGCCGGTCCTTTCCAGGTGTCGCACTCAACGCAGAATAACTCGGTGAGAGGCAGCATCCGGTCCAGCTCAAGGTCCTTCTGTTGCGCGACTCTGCTGGCGGCGGCCGGTGCCCGGCACTGAGGGCAGGTTAATGGCTCCCCGGTTTTCACCATGCTCTCGTAACAGGGTGTGCACACACAGTGATACAG
>MPMQ01000026.1 GCA_002238585.1 Kistimonas sp. bin40
CCAGACAGTCACAAACAGTCACAAACAGTCACAAACAGTCACAAACAGTCAGCAGAATGCCCCACCGTGCATGCACTGGATGCGGCCATCGCCGGCCTGATTTTCGCCAACACCCCCGACGAAGCTGCCTGGCATCCTGGATGGGCACCTCCAAACACCAAACTG
The DNA here is from genome assembly GCA_002238585.1 of Kistimonas sp. bin40. Taxonomy (GTDB): domain Bacteria; phylum Pseudomonadota; class Gammaproteobacteria; order Pseudomonadales; family Endozoicomonadaceae; genus Sansalvadorimonas. The sequence continues at coordinate 166 of MPMQ01000026.1, forward strand.
GACTTGTGTTCCCGCGCAGTCATTTCCGGACATGCCGATGGAGGCACTGTGCTTCAGGATCGCAGCAGCTGGTGTCCTTCATGGCCGTTCATCCAGCTCTCCAGAATCAATCGGGCCGCCTGGGCATCCACCGGCTTGCGGCTGGCAGGGCCTCCTGTCTCTTGCGCCTGCTTTTCCGCCTCAAAGGATGTAAGAAATTCATTGACGCAGTGATAATTGCGGTGGAACCGGGCCGCCAGTCGTCTGCCAAACTGGTGTGCCTGGCGACTCATGTCGGAGTCTGATCCATCTTCGTTGAGTGCCAGGCCGACGATAAAAGCGTCAGGCTGCCACTGCTCTACGATGCGACTGAGAAAGCCCCAGTCCGGGACGCCGGCCTTCGCCGGGACCAGGTGGGCTGCTGTAGCCGTGCGGGTCACGGCCTGGCCTACAGCCACACCGATCCTGCGTGTGCCAAAATCAAAGCCCATCACGGACTGGTAGGGAGGGAGCTGTATCTTGTCTTGCTTCTGCATCAAAGGTGCCTGTTTCCGGACAGCCTCCTAGGCATGTCCCGCTTCTGTACTGATAAGTGAAAGGGTGACCCCGACACGGGCGGCTGCCACTTCCAGCCGCTGTTCCGCCGGAGTGGAAAACAGGAGCGTTTTGTCGGCGGCGCCGTTGAGCCATGAATTATTGCACAGTTCCTGCTCCAGCTGTCCTGGCCCCCAGCTGGAACAGCCCAGCGAGATCAGGACTTGAGAGGGACCCTTATCCAGGGCTATGTCGGCCAGTATACTCCTGGACGATGTCAAGGCTATGTCGCCGGTGATGGCCAGCGATGAATCAGGATCCAGTGCCCCTGTGTAACTGTGCAGCACAAAGCTGGACCCCATGCTGACAGGCCCTCCCATGAATATGCGCTCTGGACAGTTTTTTTTTCGTTGCATCCGCTTTCCGGGGACGTCAATGCAGGCGAACAAGTCCGTGGTGTTGATATTCAGCGGTCTGTTGATAATCAGCCCCATGGCTCCGCGCTCGTCGTGTGCACACAGGTAAATAACGGTGCCGCAAAAGCGCGGATCGCTGATATGAGGCATGGCAAGTAGCAAGGAATTGCGGAGCGTTGTCTGAATACTGGTCATTACAGCTCTCCGGGTTGCCATGTGCCTGTTCAACAACCGATTACCTGGGAGACCGTTCGAGGATAGACCGCCCTGCTGTGAAGTGCCCGGACTTTGCTGTTTTTTACGCTGACTCCCGTAACAAGAACCAGGATGCCAGCTATTCCTGTAACCAGCCCGGCCTGTTGATTATCCTTCGGTTTTTAAATCTGTATCCACTCCACTTGTTCAATTTTTAACTGAATATCAATGAGTTACATAGCTCAATTGTGAACATTGTTGCCAGCATGCATTCTGGCAAACCAGTGGCTGGTTTTCATTGTCTGCCTACTCTGTTTCCTTTTCTCTCATCCGGAAAAATTCTGGAGAAGGGGGACGTCAGTCGCGTAGCAGGCCTCCGGGTTCAAAACGCCAGGTCCGTATGATCTCTATCATGTCGTAGCTTTGAAGCTCCGGCGGAAAAGACGCAAAGGGCGCTGCCAGGCGGACAATCCTGAGTGCTGCATCGTCCAGTACCTTGTGACCGGATGAGTGGACAATTTCGACCTTTTCCAGGCTGCCGTTCCTGCGTATCTGGACGGCAAGGCGCAGCTCGCCATAAATACGTTTTTCTCTCGCCCGGGCAGGGTAGTGGACAGTCCCTACCTGCATCACTTTGCGTCGCCAGGCTTCCTGGTAGAGGATATCGGCCTTGCGGGTTGATGCTGTGTTCATGCGGTGAATGACAGGACGTCTGGCGTAGGCTTGTCGCTTTTCCAGAAAGTCAGCCTCCAGACTGGCAATATCACTGTCTGGGTCGACGCTGGGTTCCGGCCGTTTCTCCGGGCCTGCCACGCCCCAGGGCACTAGCTGTCGTGGAGCCGCAGCACTGGCGTCCGGCCTTCTGACTGTGAGCTGCGTTGATATCTCTGGTGCGCCAGGTGGCGGGTGGAGCGGCTCCTGCTGGCGCATCACAGGAGCCGGTACTTCACTTTGGAAGGGGGCTTGCTGGTCGTTTGAGGGCAGCACATCGTCTTCCACCGTCCCGCTACCTATCTGGTTTTCCTGGGCCAGGTAATCAGCCCGGTCCGGTGCCTGGCTGGAGGGAAAGCGAGCCAGGGTGATTTCCAGTGCGCGCGGCGGGCGTGCCGAAGGCTCCAGCACAAATGCCAGTCCGAACAACAGCGCAAGGTGCATAGCCGCAGCACAAACCAGACACACCGACCACAAGCGGGTGTCACCGGACCAGAAGTGACCTGCCTGACGGAAACCGGTCGTCATGGAATCTTCCGCTCCGCGCCTGCCTCCCTGTGCCTGCGGGGGCGTTTCAACTGCGCGGCAATCACGTCCATGAGACGCTCTGCTGAATCATCGTCGCGCTCTTGTTCGAGCTGACGCAGCCCGGTCGGGCTGGTGACGTTGACCTCTGTCAGCCAGTCTCCTATGACGTCCAGGCCGACAAACAGCAGGCCTTTTTCCCGCACAACGGGGCCTACCTGTCGGCTTATCCAGAGGTCTCTCTCTGACAGCGGCTGGCTGACGCCCAGCGCACCGGCGGCCAGGTTGCCGCGATGTTCGCCTTTTTGCGGAACCCGTGCCAGGGCCCAGGGGGACGGCTCGCCATCAACCAGCAGGATGCGCTTGTCCCCCCTGGTGATGTCCGGAATGAAAACCTGGGCGATAATCTGGCGCTGTCCGTGGTTCGTCAGAGTTTCCAGTATGACGCCCAGGTTGGGGTCCCCCTTGCGTACCCGGAACACCGAAGCCCCCCCCATACCATCAAGAGGCTTGTAAACGACATCGTTTTCTTTATGCAGGAAGTCACGTAACCGGTTCATGTTCCGGCTGATCAACGAGGGAGGCGAGCACTCTGGAAACAGTGTGGCAAAATGCTTCTCGTTGCAGTCACGCAGGCTCGCTGCCCGGTTGACGACCAGTACACCCTCCCGCTCTGCCTGTTCCAGAATGTAGGTGCTGTAAAGAAACTCCCTGTCAACCGGCGGATCCTTACGCATCAGGATGGTATCCATATCTGCCAGTTTGCGCGCTTCTCTGGGCCCAAGGCTGAACCAGTCGCCAGAATCCGGGCGGACCTGCAGGGGAGCCATGTCTCCCATGGCGCATCCTTTTTCCTGGAAAAGGTCTCCCTGCTCCATATAGAACAAGTGCCATCCTCGTCGCTGGGCAGCCAGTAGCAGGGCCAGGGAGGTGTCTTTTTCAAAGTTGATCCCTGCCAGAGGATCCATGACTATGGCGAGGCGAATGCTCATGTTCGTGCCCACTGTTTTTCTGTGTCAATGACGTGTCGTGTTACGGCAGCAGAAGGCCGTCCGGGGATGTTCCCTGAGCAGCTGAAAATACGCAGCCGGGCGGTCAGGTGCCGTGTCCCTCGGTCAGGCGTACAAAACTGGCTGTCGCGGGTGCCAGCCCGACGGATGCGTGCACTTCGCCTCCCTGGCTGCGTATCAGAGCGGCAATCATAGCCTGGTGGTGCGTCAGGTGCAGGGCGGCAAAGCACAGCTCTCGCGCCATGGTCGTTTTCACTTCGACCGAGACGGGTTTCGACAGCAGCATCTCCGTTTTCATGATGCAGCACTTTTTCAGCTCGCTTTCGCCTATTGATGTCAGCCACAGACGCAGATCGCGGAGTGCTTTCAATCCTTCAGCCTGGCTGTTCTCCACGGCCCCTCCCCTGTGGCGTACATCATAGTCCGCCGTGCCCGTGTGTGCGGCCTGTCTGAGTGCCTGGTAATAATCGATGACATGGCGCAGGTGCTGCCCGATCGAGCTGGATAAAAGGGAGGGATGTGGTGCACTGTAGTCGATGTTTTTCAGGTTCTCGATGCAGCATGTCAGCTGATCTACTGCCTCGATGTTGCCTTTGACAATAGTGTTCATATTTCCAGGTCCGCAACGGAGTGTACGGGGGCATTGTTGCGAGAATACAACAAGTAAAAGAGAGCAAGAGGCGCGCTACACCAGTATATATATGACAAGGTTTGCGATCCTGCTGGCTCCGCGCCCTGAAACATCAGCATCAGGGCCAGTAGCCCAAAAAAAATGGCTACGCCCATTTGTGTGTACCAGCTTTTGGCCAGAATGCACACCAGCGCATTTCCTGGCTCTATACGGTCAAAAAACAGTTTGTTGAATGACAGCCTGAAAAAGCTGGTTGTGAAGGCAATGACAAGTATGGTCGCTGTCAAAAGGGTGGGCTGCACTATGTCGTCTACCAGAGCTCTCAATATCCATGACCCTGCGTACAAAACGAGTGCCAGACGAAAGACTCTGATGGCATGGCTGGCGTCGATCCATCGTTTGATAAAGAAAAACAGGAAAGACAGAAGCACGGCCAGACTGACGACGATCAGCCCCAGACGGGACAGGCTTTGGCTGCCCAGGAAGTAGAGCGACAGGATCCAGAAATAGCTTTCCAGGAACAAAAAGAGGCCATCGACAACAAAGACGGGGCGAACCCCTGTCCTTGTCGCCCATTGCCTCAGGTCCATGATGCGAACGGAGGGCGCGGCCAGGGCGGCTGACAGAGGGTGATTCGTTTGCCGTGTGCAGGCCAGCGTCAGGCCTATGCCCAGGAGAACAAAGGAGAAAACCAGAACAAGCCAGGCTGTCTGCTGGTTTCCGATCAGCAGTGAGCCCAGCAGCAGGCCCGTTTTGAGACAGATGGCCACGGTCAACTGGAAATTACCAAAGCGGTTGCCGCTGACAGAGCGGTTTTTGATCATGGTCGGCCGCGAGACAAACAAGGTACGCAGGGAAAGCCAGTAAAAGCAGCCATAGAAGCCGTTGAGCAAGGCCAGTATCACTATAACGCCGTTTCCGGTCAGGCCAAGTGCCAGAATAACGGCCGTCACAGCATTGGCTATGTAGGATCCAAGGAGTGTCAGAAGAATAAAAGGACTGGTTCTTATTTTTTCCCAGAGAACAAGGAAACCAAGAAAACCTGCGCCTGACAGTGAGATAAAGCCTGCCAGCAGTGCCAGCGAGTGGTGCGTACGCCACAAAATCACCGGTATAAAAAACGACAGAAGTCCAGTGAGAAAGGCGTGGGTTGCAGAAAACTGGTAGAAGTAGGCGGGCCACCGCAACATCAGAAAGTGTCCGCATGCGTCAGCTCAAGGTTGTCCAGCTTTTGCAGGCACTTTGAAAGATCTTGTTTTTCACCGTAGCGAGGGTAGTAATGCATTTTGATATAGGGGCGCGAGTTGACCTCCAGAAGTATGCAGTTCTGATCCTTGTAGCTGTGCTCTATACCTTTTTCCATAATGATGTCTATGCCAAGAATATTGGCTTTGAACAGGGTCAGGATTTCGTTCATAAGTGCCCGGGTATCATCTGCCATTTGCTCAAGAGGCACAGTTTGCACGGTACCGCCGGGTTTCAGGGCGATTCTATGGGAAAGGAGGGCGACTTCTCCTTCCGCCAGAACTGTTTCCAGCGTTTGATGGAAACGCGCCAGAAAGCGTCTGGTGGCGTAGTTCTTTTTCAGGGGTGACATGAAGGGGAACAGCCCCTTTTGTCGCCGGATGTCATTTTCCTGGTCGATCAGCTGGCTGATACTGTCCCTTCCATTGCCGGTCACCTGGGGCGGGTGCCGATGGAGAACAGACACCACGTCCCCGTTGGCCACCAGCACCCGGTAGTTGTGTCCCTTGAGATAGCGCTCCACCACGCTGACCGGCCACCAGAGTTTTACCAGAAATACTGCTTTACACAGCTGCCAGAAGGATGTCACAGGGAAGTGGCTGCCGCGTGAGAAACCTCCCACATTCGGTTTTATAACCAGTGGAAAACCCTGATCACGGGCAAATCGAAAGGCGCGCAGGGGGTTGATAAACACTTGACCCTGTGCATGAGGAATACCGTGACGTGCAAAAACTTCGCGCGCTTGTTTTTTGGAGCGGCAGCTGCGCCTTACAGTCAGGGAGTTATAGTTGGTGCATCCGTTCATAAACCAGCGCTCAGCACAGGCGTAGAGTATTTTTTTTATCCAGTTCACAGAGAAGCACCTTTGTGCAAAACGGTTTTACCATGTTTCGGACGGGGGGTACTGGCCACCGTGGCAGCCTTGTTCTCCCTGTGTGCCAGCACTTTGCGAAAGAAAATGGAAGTGTCCTTGTCGCGCGGTTCCAGTGCACCTGTCAGTCGCGCAAAGGCGGTGGTTATCCGGTTCATGGATCGGAGTTTCTGGGGCAGGGAGACATTCTCAGCCAGAAGTGTCAGGGGCATGGGCGTAAAGAGGTTGATTTCGAAGATCTGGAACCGGCCTTCGCTCAGATCGGTCAGGCTGTCGGCGCGTATGCCAAAGCGTGCGACACGGAAAGGATCCATAGTCGAGAGGTGATGCCACAAGCTGTCAAGCTGTTCGGCGGACATCTCCCAGGTAATATCCCGGTAACGGGTATTGCCGTTGTGGATCCCATTGACAGGAAATCGATTGTTTTCGGCGTTGATCGTTTCGGTCACCGACAGCACGGCCCAGGCTCCGGGTTGGGTTTCTGAGACGAGGAAAACCTCGAACTCCCGCTTTCCGGCAGCCGCCTCCTGGATAAGCCAGCCTATTCTTTTTTCCGGCGAGCGGGCTGCCCGTATCCGGTCAAGCTGCTGCTGGCTATGGGCGCAGCAGACCCCCACCGAGTTCTGCCCCCACTCAGGTTTGACAAACACAGGGAAGCGGGCAGGTTTCTCTGTGCCTGTATCCCTGTATTGCTCCAGCCGCCAGTGTGCTGGTATGCGTTGGTTCAGGTCCAGCTTGGAAAAGATTCCCTTGTTGCTGTTGAAATAGCAGGCATTAATCCGGAAGAAGTGCCAAGGCTTCGCTCCCAGTCGGATGCAATGCAATATGTAAAAAAATACCTGAAGTGAACGGATCCACATAGCAACACTTTGACGTTAGTGACGTTAGTTTCCCCGGTTTTGTTTCTTGCACCCGGAGCAAAGGGGAAGGTTTATCAGGGCCATGGCAAGGCCGAGAACCCAAATCGAGCAGGCTGCGTAGAACAAGGAGCCACCGTCACTCTTCCCCTCATGAAGCACCTTGATACCAAGAGGCGTAAAGAGGTGAAAAAAAACAGCACCTGTCATGATGCTCACCGCCGCAAATCCACCCAGACTGTGCAGGCAGGCGCGATTGCAACAGACAGGGAGGCGTACAAAGCGGCCAACCAGGGAGAGTATAACGGGGGAGAGCAAAAGTACAGAAACAAGCAGCTCTGCAGAGCCGACGACACTGGCGCCCCAGGTGGCGAACCACTGGCCGAATCCTTCACCCAGCACGCCCCCCATCCAGAGTCCTATGGTTTCGAAAATATGTCTTGTATCAGGGTGCCCTGTGAATTTGTAGGGCAGGGAAAAGAGGAAAACTTTGGTTATCCAGGCGGTGACCAACCAGCTGAAGACTGCAATGGTGTTCTTTTTCATAACGGTTCCTTGTCGTCGGTTCCTGTTCTGGCGGGTTCGCCCCTGGCATATCGCCACAGAATTCGGGATGGATTGTCCCTGCCTGTTCGTGTTTTAGCGGGAATTGTCCAGCAGGTGGCTGGAGTGGATGCTGTGCATTGCCCTGGCCTTGCCACAGATCAGAAGTGTGTCAGTTGTTGCGCATTCTGGCTGTTTTCTGATACCAGGCAGCAGCTCACCATGCGTGATTCCTGTTGCGCAGAAAATAATGTCATCTGTTGATGTCAGCCGGTCCAGTGGCAGTATTTGGCCAGGCTCTATCCCCATCTCCTGACAGCGACGCTGTTCTTCCTGGCTCTGGAGCCGTGTCTTTTCGCTATCTTCCTTGACGTGATGACGCAGTACCAGGCGTCCCTGAAACTCGCCCTGCAGGGCACGGATCGCTGCGGCGGCAATGACGCCTTCCGGAGCACCACCAATGGTGTACATCAGATCAACAGCCTGGTCGGGCATGCAGGCCAGCAATGCGGCGGCTACATCGCCGTCTTGCGGGGCGAAAACGCGCACGCCCAGTGCCCGGGCCTGTTCTATCGCCTGGGCATGACGTGGTCGATTCAGCGTAACAAGGGTCAGTTGGTTGAGCGGCTTGCGCAGGACATCGGCGAGCGCGTGAAGGTTGTCAGTCAGGGGGCGGTCCAGGTCGAGTACCCCCCGGGCGGCAGGGCCTGCGGCCAGTTTTTCCATGTACATGTCCGGGGCGTGCAGGAAACTGCCGCCGGGGGCGGCGGCCAGCACAGTGAGTGCGTTGCCTTGTCCCATTGCTGTCATCCGGGTGCCTTCAATGGGGTCCACGGCAATATCGACGGGTTCCCCTTGGCCTGTGCCCACAGATTCCCCTATTGCCAGCATGGGGGCCTCGTCAATCTCCCCTTCGCCAATGACAACGCTGCCCGCCATGGGACATTGGTCGAGTTCTTTGCGCATGGCCTGGACGGCCGCCGCATCGGCCTTGTTCTTGTCGCCGCGTCCCAGCCAGTCATGGGCCGCGAGAGCTGCTGCCGTTGTGACCCGGACAAACTCCATTGCCAGTTCTTTTTGCACAGCGCAACTCCTTGGGTGTCAGCCGCCTTGCGGTTCGAATGGGACAGGACTGTACCGTAAATAGCGGTGCAGGAAAACAGAGAGCGGGGAGTTGGGGAACTGTCATCCTGTTTGAGGGGTCGAACGTAACAGGTACGCAAGTAACAGAAAAGTGGGGAGTTTGACTCCAGCGGAGGGCACCATGATAAGACAACCAGATCCGGATGCAGTAGCAGATGTGTATAACCATATTTACCCTGCCGGCAGCCTGAGAGAGTGTGAGCAGGCCGTCTTCGATCGCGTGGTAGCTGTTGGTGTGGCAGGTGGCGGTGCTTTGGTCGCCGTGGCGGCAGGCGTGGGGGCGGGTACGCTCATGTTGGGGGTTGTCGGTGGAGTTGTCTCGGCAGGCTATTTGATTGTCACTGGGGCGCATTGGCTCAATACGCCATTGGAAGAGCGTAGTATTTCGCTCTATGTTCCCAGTTTTTTCAAGGGGCGTGTGGCACGTGCTCTGGCGGGAGGCGTTTCGGCCTTTTTTGATCCGGGGCCCGGTGGGCGAGCGGTGCGTCTTGCTCGTATGACTGCCCGGACTGTTTGTGTGGCAGCGCCTCTTTTTTTGAGTGCGTGGCTGTGGGCTCCTTCCGCTCTGTGGCCTTGTGTTGGTGCTGCGGCTTGCGCGGGCATGTTGGCGGTGGGAAGGGCCTGTACAGGAGACAGAGGTCCTGCAGTTGCGCAGCAGAACGGGCGCAGAGATGAGGGTGAGCCGGTGGAAGATGTGCCAGTAGAGGATGAGCCGGTGGAAGATGAGCCGGTGGACGATGAGCAGGTAGAAGATGAGCCGGTGGACGATGAGCCGGTGGAAGATATGGCAGTAGAGAGTGACTTGGAAGATGAGGAGGACTGAGAGGGCGGGGGCAGTGAGGAGAAGCTATCCGCTTCGCCTGGTGGAAGCACAAGGAGTGTAGAGTGAGTATGGTGTGGGTGGTGGCTGTTGGCTCCTGACTCTCGGTGGTATGTGGAAGTGGGATCGCGTGGCTGCCATTCAAACCAGTGGTCGAGGAATCCGGGGGTGGGCTTGTGCCCAGTCTGGTTCGATCGGGTGCCGCCGTTTTTCTGGTCTGGACTGGAAAACGGCATAGGCGCAGTGGCGCTGGGTTCCTGCGATTGTTTGTGAGTCGGGGATGAGTTCAGTCATCATGTATGGCGACAAGCTGGTTTAAAAAGGTCTGTTATTTCAAGGAGGAGTGGCTCTGGAGTGCTGGCCGGGTCTGTGCCGGGCAGGATCGGGCTCTGGCAATATTCAGGCGTGGTCGTGTGTGTGGAGCGATGCTGTGGACAATGCGCTTCCTCTCCGGGAATGGCTGAGGAACTTTCACTTCTCCCTGCAATTTCACAAGCCGTGCGGGGGTGAGGCAAGGCGGAGACAGCAAAAGGTTTTCGTTGGCGAGCCGGGTGGTGTACTGGCTGATTGATCACGAGCCCCGCCAGGCTGGTGCTTTGTTGCGTACGAGCTGAGCACTCCTGTGTGGGAATATGGCTGTCGCGGGGGGAAAGGGGCAGCAAAAGAGGTATGCTTCAGCGTCGCGCGAGAAATTCTGTCTAATCTGAAGGCAGGCCGTTATTTTGAGGCGAGCTGTTCTGCACAATTGTGTGCGACTGGACGCCGAAGCGTGCCTCCTGACCGAGCCAGCTGAGATCTGGTTCTCCATTCTTGTGGGACGATTCCCGGAAAAAATAGTTGAAGGGTCAAAGAAGACCTCAGCGTGCGTCTGTGCGGCACTGTTGTGTTTGTAGCGAGGGGTTTTCCAGTCATTCACGCGGGTATACATGCCTGTTTTCTGCAAGCCTGAGGCTGTATGGGTGTCAGGACTTGTCTGCACTGAAGTGTTACGGGTAGATTGGTATCTCGAGTTTTATCCTGGAGCAACTCTACCGATGCAGTGGGGAGGTGCTGTCGTCGCCAAGGGAATTTCGCGCGGGTGGTTTGAAGTTGGTGGCAGCGAAAACCGAGGAGTTGTTCGGTGTTGGTGCGTGAGGGCATCAAACATTTTTCCGCACGCAATACTACTGGTTTGCCGTGTTATGCTGACTCTGGTGTGCTGCTATTTTTGAGGTGATGATCTGTCATGAGGTTCCCTGCTTCTCTGCACTGGTGCTCCCGGCGTTTTTCTGTGTTGATCTTGGCTGTAGCGGCTTATTTTCCTGCCAGTTTTGCGGATTGGTCTTATGAAGTTGTGGAGGTGGGGGCACTCGTCACCCACAGAGTAGCCTTTGTGCGGAACGAAGAAACTCAAGCGGAAATGGAGTTTTTTGTCGGCGGGGATGATCCAGCTGTTTCCTTGGCTCTGTTCGTTCCGGAGCATCGCTTTCCGCTGCGCGAGACGGTGAAACTGAAGGTGCAGGTCGATGAGAAAGCTCGCTGGGATTTGACTGCCAGTCGGCACGTGATGGCACTGGTTGTCAGTGAGGTGCCTGATGAGCTGCTCACGGCTGTGTCCAGGGGGAGGCAGGTGCGTGTTTTTTTTCCGGGGCTGGGGGAGGCGGGCCACGAGAGCAGGTTTTCTCTTGATGGGTCGGCCAGCGCGCTTCTGTCTTTGCAAAAAAGGGCGGATTAAAGAAGCCGTTGCAAAGGAGTATGTTCCGGCCTGATTGGCGCCATGAAATCCTGTTCGCCGTTCAGTTTGCGGGGCGATGTGAGAGCGCGGCACTTTGGCTGCTATGGCAAGTGCGCTCGTCGGTGTGCTTCACCATCACATGGTGGAGCAGTGTAAAACCACACTGATCCTGAAGAGCGCCAACTCGCAATCCCAGCTCGCCAGGTGCACCGGCTTTGCCCTTGCTGATCCACTCCGTGTGCGGCTTGAATGATGAGCAAATTTCCTCGTGGTGGGGGGCTTGATCTTTAAAAACACGACGGATTATCAGGTTCTCCTGCCGTGCGCCTTGCTGGATAAACCATTCCATTTGTTTGCTGCTCGCTGTTTTTTGCACTCCGTTTTTTCAATAGGGAAAGGATGATATGGCCCTTCACCAGAATTTTTTACAATGATGGATGTAGGGCGGCCAGGCTTCGTCCATCTGGCTGGGCTTGGCAGCTCGACGAGACGCGCTGCTGGCTGTCGGATGTTTGAGTCTGCGGACAGTACAGATTTGGTCAGGTGCGTAACAGATATTGCTGCTGCCTCCAGCGTGTTTTACCCAGTTCAGAAGCTGAGACTCCCGCTATCTCTGGTATCTTTGGGCAGGCATTTCCGAGCAAATTCAGATCAGTGGGAAAATGCATATCAGTTTTTACGACGAAGGAGTTGCAGCGGCCTTGAGTCGCCTCTTTTTTGTACCAGTTGATGCCCGGCGCTAACGACGACTTGATTAACTTGGTCAAGTATTTCTGGTGTCAGTAGATTCGCATTGTCGCAAACCGTCTGCCGTGCACCCTCCCGTCACCACCGCCTGGAGATAGAGAAAGGATTGTCCTGTTGCTTATGGGTAGGCAGTCGCAGATTTTTTGAACTAAAACCGGAAAGCTGCGTCACAGATTGTTCTTGAATAGAAAATCAAAAGTACCAGTTGAGTGTGCAATTGGGGGGCACGGCTGAGAGCGGAGAGGAAAACCAGGAAAAAAAGCCACTTCTCACGAAAAGTGCCGTTTCTTTCGGACGCAGGGTTTTTATAACTATTTGATATGACAGGAATAAAACGAAAACGGCCCGGAGCTCAAGCAAATCCGGGCACTTTCAGAAATGGCGGAGGGACAGGGATTCGAACCCTGGGTGGGCTATTAACCCACGCCGGTTTTCAAGACCGGTACTTTCAACCACTCAGTCATCCCTCCGCTACTGCTGCGGCTCTACAGCACGACCTGGACACGAACTGAGGCGAGACAAGCTGCCTGCCGAGGACCGAGTCGGGAAGAATAATACTGCAATCTGTTGTTGAGTCAATACCTTCTGCCCTTTTTATTGAGGCAATATGCATGTCTTTTGCCAGTATGGAGAATTATCCTGTCTGAAGCTCGGCTGGTGATCTGCGGGGCAGCCTTTTGCTTGCGGGTGTGCCGCAGTCTTTCTGGGTGAGGGCGATGGATGCCGAGTATGTTTTTTGGTGGCTTTCACTGCTGCTTTTGCGGTCTGCGGTTCCCTTGGTCGTGGCAGCAGCCTTGTCATTTTGAGGAAGCAGTGACTGATAATTCAGTCGTAGTGAAATAAGTGGAGAAATTGTTGACAAAGTGCGGGTGGTGCGTTTGTCAGCCCTGCTGCGATCTGGAGTGGACAGTGGTTCCTGGAACGGTCTGTTGTTGGTTGTTTTTATGTGGTTCCTGCATTTTGGGTGTACTTGCATCAAGGTTGGCGGGTCACGGGGCTTTTTTGAGATCGAAGCCAGCTTGTGAAAGATTGGTGTGAGCGGAACTACGCGGTGCTTGTTTGTTGTGGTTTATGCTGCGGTTCGGTGATTCTTTCGATGAGTGGTGGGTTGGGCCGATGGGCCCAAGGAGACTCGGGGATTTGTTTTGAGTGCCCGCAGGAGTGGTGTCATTGTGTGTATTGCGTCACAACTTTATTGTTGCGATAGCGTTTTTTTGTCGATTGTAGAGACGGTAGAGACGGGTGCCGACACTTCTTGATGGCCATTTTTTGCCGCCATCGAGTGCCGTCCAGTCTGGTCTTGCTGAGCAAGCTTTCCGTGTCGCAAACGGTCAGTTGCCCCTTTGTCAGGGCATAGGTGGCCGGGTCGCAACCTGGCTTTCCTCTTCCGACTTGGCTTGCAGAGTTCCCCTCTCAGCAAGAGGGCGCGCGGCAGGCCTCCCTCGCCTTGACTTGCTGTGGTGCAATTATATAATTCCGGGAGGTGGCGTGTCGGTCCGCGTCGAAGAACTGGATGGTTATACCCGTGATGGGGTGGTGATCATTTGAGGAGGATTAAGGCCATGGGACAACTACCATCTTCTACCCCCCGGGAGGCAGTGCAGCCCGCTGTTGATCTGGGTCTTGGTGTCAGTAAAGTCGTCAGGGATACATATGCCCTGCTAGGGATGACCTTGCTCTTTAGTGCTGCTATGGCTTGGTTTGCCTCTTCGACTGGTGCGACTCTTGTTTCGCCCTTGTTTTCTTTGCTGATCAGTATTGGTCTGCTTTTTGCTCTCAATGCTCTGCGCAATAGTGTCTGGGCGCTTCCTCTCGTTTTTGCCTTTACCGGTTTCTTTGGGTACACATTGGGTCCCGTCTTGTCGGTGTATTTGGCCAACCCTGCCTTGACCTCGGTTTTGATGACCACCCTGGCTTGTACTGCGCTGATATTTTTCGGTTTGTCAGCCTATGTCTTTACGTCTGGAAAGGACTTCAGTTTCTTGCAGGGCTTTGTCTTTACAGGCCTGCTTGTGCTTCTGGGTGTTTCGTTGTTGGGTCTGGTTTTTGATATATCCGGGTTTACTCTGGTCGTGTCTGCGGCGGCGGTTTTGCTGGCGTCTGCGCTCATCTTGTTTGATACAAGCCGAATTATCCGGGGTGGAGAGACTAACTACGTGATGGCAACGGTCAGTCTCTATCTTGATATCTATATGCTTTTTGTTCACCTGCTGAATCTTCTGACAGCCTTTAGTCGTGAGGACTAGGAAGTCTGTTTGAGGAGCCTCGCAGATGGCGACGGGGAGCGATTGAAAATAGCCGTTTCGCTGTCGTGGAGGCGTTGCTGGTCTCCCCGGTGAATGAGGGCGTTGTTCCTGGCATCAGGCTTCTTCTTGCGGCGGGGTGAGGGCCCTGCCGTCAGAGCCAGTCTCCGGGTCGTTTGTGGCCGTTGGCATCTCTTCAGTAAAACTGTTTGGCTTCTGTCTTTTTCGGTCTTCCTTTTATTACTTCCCTGTTGTGATAATTGGCGGGGGTATTTCTTTGTCTCCAATTGTGTTCTTTTCTTGTGCGTTCTCTGCCTTATTGTTCCGATTCTGCTGTCTGGGTTGAATGCATTCGTTCACTGGGCTGTACTGTCTGGCTGGATAGTGCGGACAGCGCTGCGGCTCGTTCCTGTTCCGGTGCAGCTGCCAGCAGCAGTCGCTATGACATCATCACGGCCGCTCCGGAAACGCTGATCCAGTTGCGAGCTGGGCGAGTGACTGTCCGGGATATGAATACGCAGGTCTCTGTGAGCCGATCTGAAGGCGACCTCTTTGCTCTCCTGGAGGAGCAGATGGCGTGGCCCAGGTGCGTTGCTCAAGGGACCTTGCCGTTCTGTGGGGGGCTGCTCGGTTACTGGGGGTATGAGCTGAATCAGTACCTTGAGCCCAAACGGATCCGGCCAGGTTCGGGTGCGCATCCAGACCTGATGGTGGGCCTTTATCTATGGGGCATTATTGTTGACCATCATCTTGAAAAGACAGAGTTGTTTCTGCATCCAGACTTGCCTGGGGGGAAAAGAGAGGAGATTCTTGCTGCTCTCGACAGAAGGGAGTCGACTGGCTTTTGTGGTGCAAGTGATAACTCTTTCGTGTTGCGTGAGGCGTTTCGGCCGTGTCTCTCCCGCAAGGACTACGAAGACGCTTTTTCTGTTGTGAAGACCTGTATTGCTGCGGGCGATTGCTACCAGATCAACCTGACGCAGAGATTCGATGCCCGCTATGCTGGTGATTCTTTGCAGGCCTACCGGTGGTTGCGTGCTGTCAGTCCGGCTCCTTTCTCTGTTTACATCGAGTTTCCGGGGTTGAGCGTTCTTAGTCACTCTCCCGAGCGTTTTCTTTTCTCGCAGGCCAATCATGTGGAGGCGCGCCCCATAAAGGGTACTCGTCCACGACTCGAAGACGCGGCCCAGGACCAGGCCAGCAAGGACAGCCTGAGAAACAGTGAAAAGGACCGGGCGGAAAATTTGATGATTGTAGACTTGTTGCGCAATGATCTGGCCCGCAATTGTCGTCCTGGCAGTATCCGGGTGCCCTCATTGTTTCAGCTGGAGACTTTCGCCAACGTTCATCATCTGGTGAGTACTGTGACAGGTCAGCTCGCACCGGGGCGCAGCAACCTGAATCTGCTGAGGGACGCTTTTCCTGGAGGCTCGGTGACGGGAGCGCCGAAGGTTCGCGCCATGGAGATTATCAGGGAGATTGAACTCTGTCCTCGTTCCGTTTACTGCGGCGCCATCGGTTATCTCAGTCTGCATGGTCGTATGGACGTCAACATTCCTATCCGTACCCTGGTGGCTACTGGGGAAGGGGCGCTCCACACGTGGGGTGGCGGTGCGATAGTGGATGACTCCCGGTGTGACGATGAATATGAAGAGTCGCTTCTCAAGGTCCGTAATCTGATGCAGGGACTGGAAGACCGGTTTCTTGAGCCTGAAAAGTAAGGAAGGAAGCGAAACGCTTTTAAGGTATTGTCCGGCAGGGCGGTCTTTTGGGCAGGGCCTTTGTGCCAGCTTGTGAGATGTTGCCCAGGGGCACGTTGTTCTGGGGTGCAGTCTTGCGGCGCAGCGCCTGATGATGCATGCCCCAGCTTATCCTGAGAGTCATGACAGCCAGACGCTGAGCTTTCCTTTTGTTCGAAAATTTTCTCGTTGCTGTGGTCTGCGCAAGCGAGTCTTGTTTGTGCTTCGTGTCGGCTCCAGCTGTGCGGTGCGCGCGGTTGCAGACCTCGTTGCGAGGGTGTTTTATGGGTGGTTTTCTACATCTCCGGGTGGAAGGGAAGCCGGATCTTCTTGAGCATGTCATCGATCTCTGCGCTGTTGCTTGACAGCAGGGCGCGCTCTACCAGATTTTGCGTGAGATGACTGGCAAGAAGTGACACGAAGTCGTATAAAAAGCTTCGCGAGAAGGTGCCACGGCGCAGGCCTATGTACACTGTGCTGGAAGGGAAGAGGTGTCCAACGTCGATATACACTAATCCTCTGTCGTTTTCTTGCTCCCATGCCAGACTGGGAATCAGTCCTGCACCCAGTCCCAGGCGCACATAGTGTTTGACGAGGTCGGTGTCAGCCACCTGGCAGGCTATGACGGGCGTTACGCCTTCGCGAACGCAAGCCTGGTGCAGATGGGGGTAGCCGACCGGGTTGGTGGAGCAGACTACTATGGGATAGTTTTCCAGGTCCGCAAGTGTCAGGCTACCGGCTTGGGTGAGCGGGTGGTCGTCAGGAACAACAAGTCCGGTGTTGTATTGGTAGCAGGGCAGGTTGATCAACCCGGTGGGCGGGTTCATCAGTTCTGTGCAAACAGCGATGTCAGCTTCGCCATCCATCAGCATTTCGGCGACCTGAGAGGGTTCTCCTTGCCGTATGCGCAGTGTTACGGATGGGAATTTTTTCATGAAGGCGCAGGTGACATCGGGCAGCGCGTGACGTGCCTGGAGGCGTGTGCAGGAAATCGAAAGAAAGCCCCGGCTTTCGTCAGTGAAGTCTTGTGCAATTTGTTTTATAGAGCGTGTCTTGCAGAGTATTTCGTCGGCTAATTTAATGATTTTCTCGCCAGCCGGGGTAATGCGTATGAGGTGTTTTCCGCTGCGCACGAAAACCTCTACACCGAGTTCATCTTCGAGAAGACGGATTTGTTTGCTGACGCCGGGTTGGGATGTGTACAGACTCTGGGCGGTGGCTGAGACGTTCAGATTGTGGTGAGCGACTTCCCATATGTACCTGAGCTGTTGGAGCTTCATGGCGGTTCTCCAGTTGCGGTAAGCAAAAATGTGTTTGGGACCGGAAAAATTGAGTCTGCTGATTTGCAACTCACTGTTGCCCTTTTTTTCTCTGGGAGGGAGAGGCGAGTACAAAAGATACGCCGTCTCTCCGGAGGCAGAGTAAAATAACCGTAACTGTAGCCAATGGGTTATCCTGGTGTGGACTTGCTTTTGTATGTGCTGGCGGGAGCTGGCGTTGGTCTGATTGTCGGGCTGACAGGTGTGGGGGGCGGTTCTCTTATGACTCCCCTTTTGTTGTTGCTGGGATGCCCTGTCGGCACAGCGGTAGGGACAGATCTGGTATACGCATCCATTACCAAGTTGAGTGCGCTGGTGGCGCATCAGCGCCAGGGGACAGTCCGCTGGGGCGTTGCCTTTCTTTTGAGTTCAGGCAGCATCCCGTCGGCCCTGTTGAGTGTTTGGTGGTTGCATCAGCGCATGCAGACACAAGGGGGAGGGTTCCCGGCTCATTTGGTGACCAGTATTTTGGGGTCCGGGCTGATTCTGGCGGCGGTGGGGCTTTTGTTGAGAGCGTTTTTTTGCAGGGGTGTCAACGATGAACTTGTTGAACATGGAGGGACTGAAGACCGCATTGCACCCTTGTCGAGATTGGGTATAGTCGTGGTGGGTCTGGTTTTGGGGTGTTTGGTGACGCTCTCGTCTGTCGGGGCGGGCGCCTGTGGTACGGCCGCTTTGTTGGTGCTGTGTCCGCGGTTGCCGCTGGTGCGCATTGTGGGTACCGAGTTGGCGCACGCCGTTCCTTTGGCTCTGGTAGCAGGTTGTGGACACCTGCTGCTGGGGAATGTGGATTTTCTTCTGCTGTGCTGCCTTTCGCTCGCGTCTCTTCCTGCTACACAAATTGGCGCAAGAATAGGTCGCAAGATGCCGGATGCTGTACTTCAGCGCATACTGGGCTGTCTGTTGTTGGGCCTGGGAATTCGTTACGCTTTTTTTTGATGGCTGTCACTTTCTGTTCGAGGCAGCGGGAGTACTTTTTTGGGTGTGGCTGGGGTATGATGTGCGCCCCTTCGCGGATGTTCCCCCTTCTCTCTTCACGGAGACTTCCTCTAAATGGCACTTGTCCAGATTACTCTCGCCTTTGTGCTGACTCTGGCGTTGCTCGTGACTGTGCATGAGTACGGGCACTTTTGGGTGGCACGCCGATGTGGAGTCAAGGTATTGCGCTTCAGTGTCGGGTTCGGCAAGCCGTTGTTTTCCTGGCATGACAGTCAGGGGACGGAGTATGTGATCGCCTGGATTCCTCTGGGTGGCTATATCAAGATGCTGGACGAGCGTGAGGGCCCTGTTCCGGTTGAGGAAAGGTCGCGCGCTTTCAACAGGAAACATCCTGTGATTCGCATGCTTGTTGTTCTGGCAGGTCCCGTTGCCAATCTGCTACTGGCCTTTTTCGTCCTGTGGGTGATGTATCTGGTCGGCTTGCGTGCTCCGGTTCCGGTTGTGGGAAGTGTCGTGCCGGACTCTGCTGCCTACGATGCTGGTGTGATGCCAGGCCAGGAGATTGTCGCAGTTAATGAACGAAGTGCAGGAGACTGGCGTGCTGTGAATGAGGCTCTGTTGGCGGAGGCGGTGCACTCTGATGCAATCCGGTTGAGTGTGCGCGAACAGGGCTCGCCAGCCAGTGAGGCAGAGACCCGTCTTGTCAGGCTGGATGACTGGAAAGCGGCCGGCGCGCAGGCCACAAGTATCATCACGGGACTGGGTATTGTTCCCTGGCAGCCGGAAGTCGAGGCAGTCATAGGCAGAGTGCTGCCGGGAGAGGCGGCTGAGAGGGCAGATCTGCGGGAGGGAGACCGGATTCATTCCGTCAACGACCAGCCTGTTGCCGATTGGGGGCATTGGGTTGCCATGTTGCGGGCCAGCCCCGGGGAAACACTGGCCCTGGATGTCACGCGTAACGATGAGCATGTCACAGTGTATTTGACACCATCGGCGAAGAAGCAGGGTGGGGGGCCGGATGTCGGGTACATAGGGGCCGCGCCGGTTGCTGTTCCCTGGCCTGCTGATAAACTGCGGACGGTGCGTAAGGGGCCGCTGGCGGCCTTGAGTGTGTCTGCCGAAAAAACACTCTGGTTGTCGACGACGGTAGTGACGTCCCTGGCGAAAATGCTGACGGGCGTGACTTCACTGGATCAACTCAGTGGGCCGATCGGTATTGCGCGGGCTGCCGGCGCTTCCATGGCGGGCGGGCTGACGAATTTTCTGGGCTTTCTTGCCATGCTTAGTGTCAGTCTGGGTATAATCAACCTGCTTCCAGTCCCCACGCTCGATGGGGGACACTTCCTGTTTCACCTGGCGGAGCTTGTGAGGGGTAAGCCCCTGCCAGAGAACGTGCAGGATTTCAGTGTGCGCGTGGGGTTGATTCTGATTTTGGGTATGATGTGTACCGCACTCGTAAATGATTTCAGTCGCATGTGAACCTCGAAGAAATAACAAGGTACTACATCTGAAAATAATGGACTTCATGAAGCGATTTTTTGTGCCGCTTTTTTTGGGCCTGCTTTTTTCAGGCCGGGCTGCTGCGTTCGTGGTCGGTGATATCCGGCTTGACGGGTTGCAGCGGGTCTCTGCCGGAACAGTTTTTTCGGCCCTTCCTGTTGCGGTGGGTGATGACGTCAGCACTGAAGATCTGGCGACGGCCGCCCGTTCCTTGTTTGCCGCTGGCTATTTCCAGGACATTCACCTTGGACGTGAAGGAGATGTGCTGGTTGTTGAGCTGGTTGAGCGCCCCTCCATCAGTAAGATAGAGATTTCAGGGAACAAAAAAATCGCAAAAAAAGATTTGCTCAAAGGCCTCAAAAGTAGTGGCCTGGCAGAGGGCGAGGTCTTTCGACAGTCTACGCTGGAGGCTGTCCGTGTGGAGCTGGAGCGTCAGTATGTGGCGCAGGGCCGTTATGGCGCGGTCATTGATACCCGGACCAGGCCCATGCCCAATAACAGAGTGGCTGTCAGCGTCGCCATAAAGGAAGGAAGTGAGTCCCGTATCCAGGACATCAATATCGTGGGTTCACATGTTTTCTCCCGTGAAACGCTGCTGGATCTGTTTCAGCTGCAGCCTTCCAATTGGCTCTCGTGGTATTCCAACAATGACAGGTATTCCAGGGAAAAGCTCTCGGGTGACCTGGAACGCTTGCGCTCCTGGTATCTTGATCGTGGCTACATCAATTTCACTATCAGCTCCACCCAGGTGTCCATTACGCCGGACAAAACAGGTGTCTACGTCACTATCAACATAGAAGAAGGCAAACAATACCGGGTGGGAGATGTCAGGCTGGATGGTCAGCTGGTGGTGGACGAAAAGGAGCTGACAACGCTTCTCAAAATTCGTGAGGGACAGGTTTTTTCTCGTCGTTTGATGACGCTCACAGAAGAGGACTTGACCCATCGGCTGGGAGAGGAGGGGTATGCTTTCGCGTCTTTTTCCGGCGTTCCCCAGCCGCACGAAGACGACAGCAGGGTAGACATCACGTTTTTTGCCAAGCCAGGGCAGCGCGTTTATGTGCGCCGGATCAATTTTCATGGCAACCTGCGAACGGCAGATGAGGTATTACGGCGGGAAGTCCGGCAGATGGAAGGCGGTGTTTTCAACCAGGTCCAGCTGGAGCAGTCCAGGACGCGTCTTAATCGGCTGGGCTATCTCGGCCAGGTGGAGATGGAGACCGTCCCTGTTCCTGGATCCAGTAGCATGGTGGACATCAACTACAGCGTGGATGAGCAGCCTTCGGGTTCAGTGACCGCCAGTCTGGGGTATTCACAGGCAGAAGGCCTGCTGCTGGGCGCTTCTCTGGACCAGAAAAATTTTCTGGGATCGGGCAATCAGGTAAAGCTGCAGCTTAACAGCAGCAATACACGACGGCAGTATAGTTTTTCTTTTTTGGATCCCTATTACACAATTGATGGTGTCAGCCGGGGCTTCAGCCTTTACTACGGCGAAACAGATCTGGAAGACAGCAATGTTTCGACCTACAACATAGATTCCTGGGGTGGAAGCGTCACCTATGGGTATCCTCTGTCAGAAATTTCCCGGTTGCGCTTTGGTTTGAGTCTGGAAAGCAAAAATCTGGCCACAGGTGCCGATCCGGCATTGCCCATTGCGGACTTCATCGCCAACCAGGGCGGTTCCTTTACAGACGTGGCGGTAAACGGTGGCCTCTTCCAGTCTGCGCTTGACAATGGCCTTCTCCCTGGCGATGGTTGGTCCCAGAGTGTTTTTGCTGAAGTATCCACCCCCGTCAGTGACTTGCTGTTTTACAAGTTAAACTACAAAGGGCAGTATTTTTATCCAGTTTTCAAAAAAATGTCGCTGCGTTTTTCTTCTCGTCTGGGCTACGGTGGCGCTTATGGGAAAACGCCTGAGCTGCCGTTCTTTGAAAACTTTTATGGCGGTGGATTTGGATCTGTGCGTGGCTACAGGGATAACACTCTTGGCCCCAGGGCAAGGCGTGGCAGCGGGGTCTATGATCCTGTCGGGGGTAATATCCTGATGGAAGGCAGCGTGGAGCTTCTTTTTCCTCCGCCATTTGTAGGGCACTCGAATCGACTGCGTACATCGGCTTTTCTGGATGTGGGCAACGTGTTTTCTACGCAGTGCGGCAAGCGAGCTGATGCACAAAATGCCCCTTTGGAGCAGGCGTGCTACTCGCCGTCGTTTGAACATTTGCGTTACAGCGTCGGGCTTGGAATGACATGGCTTACCCCGCTGGGGCCGCTGACGTTCAGCTTGGCCAAGGCGCTGAAAGTAGAGAGGGGGGATGACCCCCAGATATTCCAGTTTTCTTTGGGAGCCCCTTTCTGATCCCCAAAGTGGTTTGCCCTTTTTTTCAATACATTAACTGAGAGGAGCCTCTGTTCATGCTTGTCTTTTTTCGCTATCTGGCAAAGTGCGCATGTGGTGCTGCTTTCCTGATGCTGGTGTTGGCTCCTCTGGCCCAGGCTGCGGGGCTGGCTGTTGTTGATTCCCGTAAAGTTTTGCAGGAGTCGATTCCAGCCAAGGCCTATGCCAAAAACTCTGAGGAAGGTTTTCGCAAAAGGATCAATAAAATCAAGGATCTGGAAGCCGAAGTCAAAAAGCAGGAAGAAAAGCTCAAGCGCGACGGTCTGACCATGAGTGAGCTGGACAAATCCATGGCTGGACTCGATCTGCGTCACAAGGAAGAGACCATAAGGTTTCTTTCGCAGCTGCTCTCCCGGGACAAGGCGAATGCGGACCGCGCGGAGTTGGAGCGACTCAGCCCTGTTCTTGACAAGGCGATCCAGGAGGTGGCCGTTGCTGCTGGTTACGATCTGGTTGTTGAAAAGGAAGCTGTCCGCTTTTCCAGGTCCGGTGTGGATATCACGGGCAAGGTGATTGAAAAGCTGAACCATTTGGCGAAGTGAGTGCGCAGAGTCATGCAAAAGATGTGTCCTGTTGCCAGCAGAACAGGGTTTGCATTCTCCTGCCAAGCGAGCAGAAGGGGGCTCCCGACAGTTTTTGGCCGGATGGGGATTTTATCTATCCGGATAGAGCGGGACAGGGCTGCAAAAGGATTGTATGAATTGACTTGGCATTCGTGCGAACTGGCTGGAACGGACGTGGGTTTTACCGAGCATTTGACGTTTATTTTTACTGTTTATTTTGGTTGTTGATGGGTTTTTATGAAGTCTCTGAAGCAGTACACGCTTGAGGAGCTGGCCTCTTTCTTGCAGGCACAGATACAAGGCGATCCTGCGGTAGTGATCACAGGTCTTTCCTCACTGCAGGACGCAGGTCCTGGAAGTTTGTCTTTTCTTGCCAATCCTGGCTACAAAAAATATCTCGCAGACACCCAGGCTGGTGCTGTCATAGTGCGTTCCGAGGATGTGGCGGCCTTGCAGGGGAGGAATGCGCTGATAGTCAGTGACCCTTACCTGGCCTTTGCGCGCACCAGTCATCTTTTTGCTGTTGAGGATGAGTCCTCCAGTGGAGTCCATCCTTCTGCCATTGTCAGTGCCAGTGCCAAGGTCGATGCCGGGGCATGGATTGGTCCGGGTGTTATTGTCGAAGCGGGTGCTTCTGTTGCCAGGGGGGCGCGCATCTTTGCCCAGAGCTTTGTGGGGCCGCGCTGTCACATAGGGGAAGGAACGGTCCTGCATCCGCGTGTGACTTTGCGTCAGGATGTCACCCTGGGGGAGGACTGCATCATACACTCGGGTGCTGTCATAGGAGACGATGGGTTTGGCCTTGCCCGTCACGGGAGCGAGTGGGTAAAAATCTCGCAACTGGGAGGTGTCGTGATCGGTAACCAGGTCGAGATCGGTTCCAATACAACCATCGACCGGGGAGCCTTGGGCAATACCTGCATTGGTGATGGGGTCAAGCTGGACAATCAGATCCAGGTGGGTCACAACGTTGAGATTGGTTGTCACACCGCCATAGCCGCCTGCGTTGGCGTTTCGGGGAGCACGCGCATTGGACGTCGGTGTGTCATAGGTGGCGGCACAGGCATAGCAGGTCACCTGACCATTGCGGATGATGTGTACACTGCCGGCATGGCGATGATTACGCGTTCTATCCGTCAAGCTGGTGTCTGGTCTTCCGGAGGAATAGGGACCATGCCTGTAGAGGACTGGCGACGTAATACGGTACGTTTCCGTCAGCTCGACAGCATGGCCAAGCGACTGAAGCTATTGGAGCAGCGTCTTGAGCAGATGGATCGCGCCCAGCAAAATTCTCCACAAGATTCGGCTTCTGCTGAGCGGTTTTCCAGAGACCAGAAAAAACCTGAAAAGGCAGCAGTCGTCCGTGCTGCAGGAGAGGTACAGCTTTGATTGATCCCCGCGCTATCGTCCATCCTTCGGCTCAGTTGGCAGAGGATGTGGAGGTAGGTCCTTTCAGCCTGATCGGCCCCGATGTCACTATAGACAGTGGCACGCGCGTCCTCTCTCATGTTGTGATCAAGGGACCTACGTCTATTGGAAAGAACAACAGGATTTACCAGTTTGCGTCTGTTGGTGAGGACTGCCAGGACAAAAAATACAGGGGTGAACCCACACGACTGGTGATTGGGGACAACAACGTTCTGCGGGAGAGTTGCACTCTTCATCGCGGCACGGTGCAGGACCAGGGTGTGACCTGGGTAGGCAGTGACAATCTGCTGATGGCCTATGTGCACATAGCTCACGATTGTCGGGTGGGTGACAGGTGTATTTTTGCGAACAATGCATCGCTGGCGGGTCATGTACGCGTAGGTGATGACGTTGTTCTTGGTGGTTTCAGTACGGTACACCAGTTTTGTCAACTGGGGCCGGGGAGCATGACAGCGGGTCGGACGGGACTGTTCAAGGATCTTCCCGCTTATACATTGGCCAGCGGTTCTCCTGCGGTTCCCTCTGGCATGAATTTTGAAGGAATGCGTCGTCGTGGATGGAGCGAAGAGACCATCAGGGAGCTGCGTCGTGCCTACAAAATTGTCTATCGCCAGGGGCGGAGGCTGGATGAGGCGGTGGAAATGCTGCAGGAAATGGTCGCCAGAGTCCCGGAACTCGTTCCACTGGTAGACAGTCTTCTATCCTCGACCCGGGGTATTGTGCGCTGATCTTGCATCAGGATGCTGTCAGGCTCTCAGGGGCCTGATGTTTGCAGTCTCTGAGTCTTTTCTCCCTTGCCGACCGGTGGATGATCTGGATCGCTGTCCTTTGTGCTTCCGGATCGTCCTGTCGGCGCCTCTGAAACATCGAGAATGAAAATGATCCGTTGTGATGTAGTTATGGCTGCTGGTAATGGAAAGATCGACTTTCGAGGCCCTGCCGTTATGGGGGGAGCGTCTGTTGCCAGGATGGCCAGCCGATGACCTGCTGTCCATCGTCGCTTCGCTCTGCTCCCGTCTTCGCCATGGTGGCCGGCGAGTCTTCGGGCGACACCCTTGGTGCAGGGTTGATGCACAGCCTCCGGAAGATCTATCCCGATGCCCGCTTTTTTGGTATTGGAGGGCCGCAGATGCTGGCGCAGGGGTTCGAGAGTCTGTTCCCTATGGAAAGGCTGTCCGTTATGGGCCTGGTAGAAGTTGTTGGGCGGCTGCCGGAACTGTTGAAGATACGGCGCAAGCTGAGCCAGGCCTGTGCCAGTGCTGACGTATTTGTGGGCATAGACGCACCGGACTTCAACCTGTCCCTGGCCGCAAAGCTGCGCGCATCGGGGCTGGCGACGCTGCAGTATGTCAGTCCGTCGGTCTGGGCCTGGCGCCAGGGGCGGGTAAAAAAAATCCGCCGGGCTGTGGATCATGTGCTGTGCCTCCTCCCTTTTGAAACAGCGATTTATGACCAGCATGGCGTAGCTGCCACCTTTGTAGGTCACCCGCTGGCCGATGCTATTCCTCTGGAGTCAACGCGCCCGGAATCACGACGGAAGCTGGGCTATAGCGACGATGTCTGTCTGGCCGGGATTCTTCCGGGCAGTCGTGGCTCTGAGATCAAAAGGCTGGGGCCTTTGTTTATTGAGGTTATGAAGCGCTTGCTGGAGAAAAGGCCGGACATGCGGTTTGTTTTGCCTTGTATCAACCCGCAGCGATTCCAGCAGGTACAGGCGCTGCTGCAAGAGAGCGGGCAAGGGCTGCCAGTGCAGATTCTTGAGGGTAGTGCGCGTGATGCGATGGCTGCCAGTGATGCCCTGCTGGTGGCTTCGGGAACAGCAACGCTGGAGGGGTTGCTGCATAAAAAGCCGATGGTTGTCAGCTACAAGCTGAACCCGTTGACCTATTGGCTGGTAAAAAAGTTGATGCGCACTCGCCGGGTGGCGCTGCCGAATCTTCTGGCTGGACGGGATATAGTGCCCGAGCTTCTTCAGGAAGAGGCCAGCCCTCAGGCACTGACGACCCGGATGTTGGAAGCCCTGGACACGGGGCTGAACGACAGTAGCGGTGACTTTATCAGCACCTGCACAAGGATCCACCATGAACTGCGTTGCCAGGCGAGTGACCGGGCGGCGGGGGTGATTGTCACCATGCTGAGTGAGCGAGGCTGGAATGCTGATTGCGGGCGTTGATGAGGCCGGACGCGGGCCCTTGTGCGGTGCTGTAGTGGCGGCGGCTGTGATACTCGATCCTTATCGGCCTGTTGCCGGCCTGCGTGATTCCAAAAAGCTCAGCACAGGGCGGCGGGAAGCTTTGCGCGAGGCGATAGAGTCCATGGCGCTCGACTGGGCTTTGGGTCGTGCGGAGCCGGAGGAAATTGATCGGCTTAACATTCTGCAAGCCACTCTGTTGGCGATGAAGCGGGCTCTTACGGCTTTGTCCGCGCGCCCCGGGCTGGTGATTGTCGACGGCAACCGGTGTCCTGACTGGACGGAGTGCCCTGTGCAGGCTCTTGTTGGCGGCGATGATCGCATAGAGGCTGTATCGGCGGCTTCCATTCTGGCAAAAACGACGCGGGACAGAGAAATGCTGCGCCTGGATGCAGAGTATCCAGGTTATGGGCTTGCTCGCCACAAGGGGTATCCAACACGGGAGCACAGGGAGGCGCTTGAAAAGCTGGGTCCGAGCCCCATTCACCGCTGTTCTTTCGCTCCTGTGGCGAGAGCTGCGCGGATTGCGAACAAGAGCCGGTAGCTGAAGATGCACTCGCCCTGAAAAGCTGAACAGGCACACAAAAGCCTGCCTGACACAGCCGCTGAATGCGCAGAGCTTTGTGCCTTGCGGTGGCTGCATGAATGTCTCAGATTTCGGTAGCCGTCGGATTCTGCGACCTTCTCCCATCGAGCCCGGGGTGCACTGGGTGTCGACGTGACTCCATAGCTTGATTTCAACCTTTGCTTGTATCGCGACAAAATTGCAGAACGCGTCGCGCGATAGGGGCTTTTTTTACTCGGTGCGAGGTATATCAAGCTTGGCGGGGTCAGCTCCGGGGCGTGCGAGGAGGTATTTTGTGATAAGTGCTGCCAGGGAGCTGGCTCCCATTTTGGCCATCAGCCTGGCCCTGTGTCCCTCTACGGTGCGGGGACTCAAATGCAAGGCATCAGCGATCATCTTGTTACTGTACCCTCGTATCAACAAATCAAGCACAGCTTTCTCTCGTAGACTCAAGGCGGAAAGACGTTCAACCACCTCGCGGCTTCGGTTGTTCCTGTCTCTGCGTCGGTGGCTTTCGTCCATAGCCTCTTTGACGGCCTGCAGAAGATCCTGCTCATGAAAGGGCTTGGCTACCAATCCAAAGCCGCCTTCCCTGATGTTTCTTACAGCCACAGCGAGCTGGCCAGCTTCTGCAATAAAAACGACGGGAAGACTGTAATGCGTGTAATGCAGCTGTTCCAGTAAATGAGTGCCCTGGCTGTGCAGCGTTCTGGTATCCAGCAGAATACAGCCTGGACCATCGGTAAGTTGACCGCACATAAGCTCCTGCTCCGATGAGAAGACTGTTACCCGGTACCCTGCTGACAATGTCAAGGACACCAGTGATTCACGCTCTTCCCCGTCATTACCATCCACAATGAACACGGTGGCTTCAGCATCGTATGCCAGCCTGTGCATAACCGTTCTACCTGACCTGAGTCCAACAATTGATCTCCAATGGCAGCACAACATAGAAAATTTGCAAGGGCCTGCGCACTCGGCATACAGAGTACTTGTTTCAAAAGCTGGAGTTGGCGGGGAGGCTTCCCGGCTCAGGTTTGTTTTGCTCCGACAGCAACGGGTGCTGCTGTGCCGCACTTGCTCTTGTCAGTCGAGGTGGCAATCTTTCCATCTTTGGCTCCACCCTGCCTATGGGTAGTAGCAGGGAGGGCGTCCAGAATCGGGAACGGAGGGATTTTGTTTTGGTACGCTCTGTCGTTTTAATGCTCCTGGCGCAGCTGGAGTAAAGGTGGGATGCGCCAGGCTGCATCTGTTGTTTCATCAAGAACTTGTCTTTTGTTTCGCCGTGTTATCGAACGGGAAAGGAGGGCGCTCAGGGCCGGTAGAAGGCAGGCTCTTCCACCTTGTCGGTCCAGCTTTCGGACACCGCCAGCCTTGCCGCAATCACTGTTTGGGGTTTGGGAGTCAGGTCTTTGGAGATGGAGTGCTGAGGTGAATACGGAGACAGGCTCGCAGGCTACTCGTAACAAAGCTTTGGTTCTGCCTTTTGACCCTTTTGACCCTTTTGACCCTTTTGAGTCGGTCCGGGATCCAACCAGGGTGCAAGGACTCGCAGTTCCAGATGAACGAAGCCGGGGAATATTTTGCCTGGAGCAAAGATGGATTCTGGCAAAGTTGCAACCCATCGCCTTTTAATCATAAGGCTATGAATCTGTTCTTCGCAGTGGATGAAGCAGTGGATGAAGCAGTGGATGAAGCAGTGATTCAGCCTTTGTTTCTCATCGTTGGGT
The DNA here is from genome assembly GCA_002238585.1 of Kistimonas sp. bin40. Lineage (GTDB taxonomy): Bacteria > Pseudomonadota > Gammaproteobacteria > Pseudomonadales > Endozoicomonadaceae > Sansalvadorimonas. Next base: position 28,719 of record MPMQ01000026.1, read on the forward strand.
CACGCGTCCCGGTCACCTGGCCTGGAGCCGCACAGGATACGCGTGGCACCGACCTGGCAGCTGTGCTGGTGGTTGCCAGCCAGCCAGCCAGAATGGCGTCAAACCTGCGCTCCTCCCCCTCGCACAAGCAGGGGGTACGCCCGTCAGCCTGCAGTTTCTGGTGCGGTTGAGTGGGACAGGACCGGTTCAGGCGCCGAGGAGTGACTGTCCACAGACCCGGACCAGATTGCCCGTCAGCCCGGTGCTGGCCGGGCTGGCGAAAAAGCCAATGGTTTCAGCAACGTCTTCTGGCAGTCCCCCCTGGCACAAGGAGTTCATCCGTCGTCCCAGGGCGCGCGGCACCAGAGGCATGGCGGCTGTCATTTTGGTCTCGATAAAGCCGGGCGCAACGGCATTGATGGTAATACCTTTTTCTTTCAGAGCCGGTGCCATCGCCTGCACATAGCCGATGACGCCGGCTTTGGAGGTGGCGTAATTGGTTTGCCCGAAGTTGCCCGCTATACCACTCATGGAAGAAACACAGACAATACGCCCATTGCGTTTGAGTAGCTGGCGCTCCAGCAGGACTGCGTCCATGCGCTCTGCGGATGATAGATTGACGTCTATGACCTGATTCCACCAGTCGCCACTCATTTTGGCGAGCGTCCGGTCACGTGTGATTCCCGCATTGTGTATAACCGCATCCAGGCTGCCATGGGCTTTTTCCAGCGCATCGCAGATGATGGAGGGGGCGTCGGCGGCTGTGATGTCGGCCGTCACCGCGATACCGCCCAAAGTCTGGGCCAATGCTTCCAGTTGTTTTGCCGCCTGGGGTCTGTCAAGACACAGAACGCGGGCACCATCGCGGGCCATGATGGTGGCGATAGCCGCTCCTATGCCTTGTGCTGCCCCCGTCACCAGTGCTGTTGTGTCGGCCAGCGGTTGGTGCCAGTCCAGCGCGGGCAGGTCACCGATACCTGCGCCCACGGTCATGACTTGCGCTGATATATAGGCAGAGCGGGGCGAAAGGCAGAAACGCAAGGGCGATTCCAGCTGATCCGCAGTCGCTGTGTGGCTGACGTACAGCAGCTGGACAGTTGTGCCCTTTTTTCCTGTTTCCTTGGCCAGACTGCGGGTAAAGCCTTCCAGCGCACGCATGGCAGCAGCCCTGGAGACATTGTCACACTCACAGGCCGGGCGGCCCAGCACCAGGATGCGGCCGGAGCGGGTGGTTTTTCTGGCAACGGGACTGAAGAAACGATGCAGCTCTTTCAGGTCGGTAGTGTTCTGGATGCCGGTGGCATCGAAGACCAGTGCCTTGAACAGGGTGCTGTCAGCAGGACCTGTATTGACGGCGGTCAGACGCAGATCCCGGGCTGCTACAGTCTGTGTGATCATGGCTGCGGTGCTGGCATGGGCTTGACAGCAGAGCCAGGCGTCAGGTGCCTTTGCCATGCTGTGGAGTATGTCATCGAGCAGGGCGGCACCCGGTGCGGCTCCCAGCAGCACGCGACCTGAGACAAAATCAGCAGAGGCTTTGCGCTGGCGCTCCAGTATGGTGGGAGTCGGAAGTCCCAGGCCGGTCAGCAGGCGCTTGCCTACAGGGGATGTCGCTATTTTTTGATAGATATCAGACATCGTTTGTCTGTTCTCCTGTCGGTGCGGCCAGGCTGTGTGCGGTGCTGACAAATTGGGCCGTCTGCTGTGCAAGGCGGACTTCATGTATATAACGCAGGAGTTTTTTGCTGCGCGCCGCCTTTTTGGCATCGCTTTGTTCGCGCAGCCTGTTGCGCACCAGCTGACGCAGGGTCTGGGGATCGGTGTGCGCAAAGTTCTGGCAGAAAGTATTGAAGGCTTCCTGACCTTCCTTGCCTTCTTGCAGCAGGCGCTGCTGCCAGACCTCCGTTTGTTGTCTGTGGCGCTGCCAGCCCGGACTGCCAGGTTGTATCAAATCCATGCACTGGCGTATCGCGTCTATGTGCTCTTCCTGTGCTCTGAGCAGGCGGCCAATGAAACCCAGCTGTCTTTGCCGTGCGTTGCCGTTTTTGATACGGTCGAGTTCATCGAGCGCGGACCGGATGCTGTCATTGAGAGGCAGCTGCGCTCTCTGGGTCGGGGAGAGCGCGCCCAGTGCGACACCCAGCTCGCGGATGCTGGCGGCTGCGCGTTTATGGTCCGATTTGCTTGGGAGGGTCCGAACCGGATCCTCTTGACTGTGGGGTGTCATGCCGGAAAGCCAGAAAAAAAACAGAGGCGCTATTGTAGGTCCTGGTTTACTCCCGGAAAAGCCCGCAGGTAGAATGAGCACGAATTGAAAGAAGAAGCTACGCGCAGGGATCTGAAGGAGAATTGCGATGACCAGCAACAAGAGTGATATCGCTTATCTGGGGCTGGATGCAGCTCTCGAAGAGCAGCGTTTAGTGACCATGGTCTCTGATATCGTCGAGGAGGCGCGTCGACAGGGTGCCACCGCCTGCGAAGTGGGAGCCAGTTTTGCTGCGGGCTTGTCGGCCTCTGTCCGGATGGGTGAACTGGAAAAGATGGAGTTCAACCGGGATCAGGGTTTTGGCATTACTGTCTACGCCGGACAACGCAGGGGGTCTGCCAGCACCAGCGACAGCACACCAGGTGCCGTCCGTGATACAGTTCGCGCCGCCTGTGACATTGCCCTGTCGACCGGAGAGGACGCCTGTGCCGGGCTGGCTGCCGAAGAGCAGATGGCCACCGAGTTTCCTGACCTTGATCTCTATCATCCCTGGGGCATAACACCTCAGGAAGCCACAGAGCAAGCGCAGGCGTGTGAGGCTGCGGCGCGTGGCCTCAGTGATCGCATAGTCAACTCTGAAGGGGCGAGTGTCAGCTCGCGGGAGAGCTGCTACGTCTACGGTAACAGCCATGGCTTTGTTGGTTGTCGCCGTTCCACGCGCCAGAGCCTGAGCTGTGCTGTGATTGGTCGCCAGGCTGACGAGATGGAAACGGATTACTGGTACAGCCTGGCGCGCGATGGCAATGAGCTCGAATCTGCGGCGGCGGTCGGTCGCAAAGCGGCAGAGCGCACCCTGGCACGCCTTGGTGGTCGCAGGGTGCCCACCCAGACGGCACCGGTCATTTTCAGTGCAGAATTGGCCGGAAGCTTTATCGGGCACCTGATGTCTGCGATCAGCGGCGGCGCACTGTACCGCGAGGCCAGTTTCCTTCTGGGATGCAAGGGGCAGCAGATTTTCCCCGACTGGGTTTCCTTGTACGAGCGCCCCATGCTCAAGAAAGGGATGGGATCTTCCTCTTTCGATGGTGATGGGCTGAAAACGCGAGATCAGTCATTTATCAGTCAAGGGGTTCTGGCTGAGTATCTGCTTGGTACCTATTCTGCCCGCAGACTGAAGATGGAGAGCACGGCAAACGCGGGCGGTGCCCGTAACCTGTTCCTGGACAGCAACGCCGGCACACTGGATGACTTGCTCAAGGATATGGGGCGCGGGCTGTTGATTACCAGTCTGATCGGCCATGGCGTAAACCAGGTCACGGGTGACTATTCGCGCGGTGCCGATGGTTTCTGGGTCGAGAATGGCCAGATCCAGTATCCGGTGTCCGAGGTGACGGTCGCGGGGAATCTCAAGGATATGTTCATGAACCTGCAGGCTGTGGGCAATGATGTGGACCGGCGTGGCAACATCCAGAGCGGTTCCCTGTTGGTTGATGGCATGGTCATCGCAGGCAGCTGAGGCGCCCCGGCAGGGCGCTATCCAGGAAAGCGACGGCTGGCCATTGTATCCCACAGACGCAGCAGGGTGGATGCCAGTGTATTTTCCACTCCCAGTGCCAGTTTTCTGGCCAGGGAGTGTTTTTCTATCCAGCGCACCTGATAGACGGCATGCCGGGTGCTGAGGTTTTCACAGAGGAAGGCCTCGCTGGTTTGAACAGCATCTATCAGGTTCTTGTCCACAGCTTCGCTGCCGTACCATATTTCGCCGGTGGCGACTTTCTCTATGTCCACAGAAGGCCGTGTTTTCGCGACAAAGGCTTTGAACAGACTGTGGGTCTTTTCCAGATCCTCCTTGAACTTTTTTCTGCCTCGCTCTGTGTTGGATCCCAGAAGCGTCAGCGTGCGTTTGAACTCACCGGCGGTATGCATTTCAACGTCGATAGCATTCTTCTTCAGCAGCCGGTTGATGTTGGGAATCTGGGCGACCACGCCGATCGAGCCTATGATGGCGAAAGGGGCGGCGACCAGTCTGTCGGCCAGGCAGGCCATCAGGTAGCCGCCGCTGGCGGCGACCTTGTCAACGGCTATGGTCAGCCTTATTCCCTTGTCCCGGATGCGCAGCAGGTGAGCGGCCGCCAGGCCATAGGCATGCACCATGCCCCCCTGGCTTTCGAGGCGCAGAAGAACTTCGTCTTCTGGCTGTGCCTGACTGAGTACGGCGCTGATTTCCTTGCCCAGCCGGTGTACACCGGAGGCACGCAGGTCACCTTCAAAATCCAGTACAAAAAGGCGAGGTGGTGAGAGAGGCTTGTCCGCTTCGTCCTTGTTTTTGTGAGCCGCTTTTTCTTTTTTCTTGTCTTGTTTGCGTTTTTTTTTGAGGGCGCGCTTGTCAAGGAGCATCTGCTCCAGCGCACCCTGGTCACTGAGGTATTTCTGGGTCAGGTCGTTGATTTCGAGATAGCCTCCCGGCCCTTCTTTGCTGCGTGAGCGCAGCACCGTTACACCGGCGACCAGTGCCAGTATGCCGACAACGAGTATCAATATTTGCGCAGCAAACAGACCGATTTCCGAAAGGAATTCCACGGCAGGCTCCCCCTGTAGATTGGTGTGAGCCGGGAGCCTGTCTGGAGATCTTCGGCCCTGTCCTGGACGCTTTTTCCGGACAGCTCCCGGGTTGAATTCTGTCATCATAACCCTGAAAGCCGGATGAGGGCATAGGCATATCAGTTGACATCTGGCGCGGGCGTCTCCTATGCTGGCACCCTTTTGGGGGAGGCCGACAATCCAGTTTGTTCCTGTTTTCCCTTTCGCTTGTATCCATATTCAGCCGAGGATTTCTCTTTATGATGGCGAGCCTGTCCGAGATATTTGACGGTGTGAAAAGCCGGTTCAGCGCACAGGCAGCGGCGGGTCTTGATCTGGTCTTCCAGTTTGACATAGAGGATGGTGACACATGCCACCTTGTCGTCAAGGACTCACGTTGTAGCCTTGTGGAAGGTGCGCGCGCAGATGCCAATGTGACCCTGATCATGAATGCGCAAACCCTGCAGGCGGTGGTTAACGGTCGTCTGGACGCTATGCAGGCCTTTATGCAGGGTAAACTGCGTGCCGAGGGCGATATGTTGTTGGCCCCCAAATTGAGTCAGCTGTTTCCCGCCGCTTCCTGAGAAGATTTCTGTATTGCCTTATCCATGCACTCCGGGAGTTGCCCGGCGTGCGCCATCCGTTTTTCCCGGGACTTTCTGCCTCAGGAATCGGAAGTTCCTGTCCAGTTTTTTGGGCTCGTTGTGAGCTGCGCTTTTACCAGCATATTTTCCAGCACAAATTTTCCTGCATACAGGCGGGCGGCCCTGGTGTGGGCGCCCGTGTGCGTTTGCTGGCGTGAGCGTAGTCATCCTGACCCAGTGCGCGGCAAGCCCCGTCCTTCAGGGCGGGGAGGATGTCAAAGCAGAGCTTACAGACTGTGGGAGCCTCCATCGGGCATGTGAGACTTTGGGAACTTTCATCGGAAATGCGAATCCAATCCGGTGCTCCAGTGTAGAGCTGGGAGAGGTGTTTTTAGCCTGAACCTTTAAGGAGTCGCAACCATGTTAAGTCCCAATCACCCTTCTGGCAGTGCCGTCCAGACACCGAGCTTGATACCACAGACCAGCCAGCCTGAAGCTTCGGCCTTTATGGCTGATCGTGCTCTGGCCATTCTGAAGGACCCGAAGGAGCTGGCTCTGACGCTGGCCTGTCAAGTCGGCCCGGGAAGCAAGCCTGAAGAAAACTCTGTGCTGGCACCTGCTGTCATAGGCCCTGTGGCCAGCCTTGCGGTTCTTGACAAGACACAGGGCACACAATCGGCCGTTCTGTGTTCCCTTTTTCAGGATCCGAATCCCTTGAGTCTATTGACTCGGCGTGTTGAGAAGGCACTCGAAGGCACGGGCCAGAAGTATGCGCACCTCACGAGTGTGCTGGTGCGTGATGCGAGCAAATCGGTCGTTGAGGAACACTACCGTCAACACGGAATAGATCAGGAAGTTGTGTCCTTGACACCGGCAGCGGTGGCTGCGGAAAACCGGCGCATCACGGAAGTGACGAACGGCACTATCCAGGGCAGTTTGCAGACTGATTCGCGGGCAATTTTTGCCTTGGTGGATGCCCAATACCTGAAACTCAAGTGGGCCTTCCCTTTCGATTACGCGGATACAAAGCGAGAGATTTTTACGAGTGCATCAGGACAGAAGCGACCGGTCTCGACCATGAGCCAAAGATTTTCTGGTGATCGCGGTGACAAGGTGTATTTTACACGCAGCATCGGTCTCCAGGCCGTCAGGTTGCCTTATGTATCGGCCGCCAACGCCCAGCAGCAGTTGAGTATGCTGGTGGTGATGAAGACGGATGCCAGTCTGACTCAACCTGGTAAAGCGGAGGTAGAGAAGGCTATCGAGCAGCTGGAACCTACTGAGCCAGGTACGAACATCGAGCTTTTCTTGCCAGAATTCAGGATCAAACAGAAAACCGACTTGCTCCATACTTTTCAACATCTGGGAATAAGAGAGGCTCTGACGCAAGATCAAGAGAAACTTCCGGGTGCGAGCATAAGCGCGTTCACGCAGGAATGTTTGCTACAAATCGATGAATTGGGCACAGAGGCAGCGGCAGTGAGCTTGATGGAGATTGATGAAGGTCTGCGCTGGAACCCTTCCCCTCGATACCTGTTGAAATTCGATCGCCCCTTCAGTGTGTTCGTGTGCCTGGAAGACAAGGCTGGTGGCCATACGCCACGCCCTGAGGACTTTCTTTTTGCTGCCCATGTGAACAGGCTTCCTGCATGACCGCAAGGGGGCGGCAGGGCCTGCAGGAAAGCTCTGTCCAGGCGTTGCTCGCTGTAAGCCGGGTAGAAAAAAGTAAGGAGGGAGAACTGCGGAGGATGGCAGGCGGCGTCAAGGCGATGCGTTGTGGCGCATCAGGACGTTGGTTCGTTCTTTGCTGTTGGCCTCCGCAGCAGGGGCTCCGGCCAGGGTTGCGGCTGTTTTCTTTTCTGTCCGTCCTGCCCGTGGTGAGTTGGGGCGGACAGAATGGGGCCTGTGATCCAGCCATGCCTGAACACTGGGCCAGACGCAACAGGGTTTAGCGAAGCGTAGCGCGTGATGATGAGCAAAAAAGGGCGGCACGATTGTTCTCAGGCCGGGAGTGCGGGGCGACAATTGGCCCTCATTGAGTGAGTTGTTTCCCGCCGTTTCCTGAGAAGATTTCTGTATTGCGTGTCTCCATGCACTCCGGGCGTTGCCCGGACGTGCGCCCTCCTTTTCTGAGACTTTCTGGCTCAGGAATCAGAAGTTCCTGTCCAGTTGGTCAGGCTCTTGCCAGTTGTCCTTTTTATTACCTTGTTACCAGCTTGTCAGCTTGCCAGCATGCGTCCCTGCACAAAGGCCGCTCAAGCCTGTGTGCGCTCGCTTGCGTTCAGCATGATCATTCCGGGAAGAGCTGACAGACTTTGGGAACTTTGCATTGGGTATTTGAGTCCAAGGGGCGCACTTTCAATTCCACCAGGGAGTCAATCACATGTTAAATCCCAATGTCGCCCCTCGCAGCCCCGTTCCGGCGCCGGTCTTGCCAGCACAGACCAGCCTGCCTGGGGCTTCGGCCTCGGTAGCTGATCATGCTGTGGCCATTTTGAAGGACCCACAGAAGCTGGCTCTGACACTGGCCTGTCAAGTCGACCCGGACAGCAGGCCTGCCAAAAACTCTGTGCTGGCACCTGCTGTCATAGGCCCTGTAGCCACCCTTGCGGTTCTTGATAAAACACCAGGCACACAATCGGCCGCACTCTGTTCCCTTTTTCAGGATCCGGATCCCGTGCGCGCATTGACGCGGCGTGTTCACGCGGCGCTCGAAGGCACGGGCCAGACCTATGTGCACCACACGAGTGTGCTGGTGCGTGATGCGTGTCAATCGGACCTTGAGAAACACTACCGGCAACAAGGCATACATCAGGATGTGGTGCCCTTGACACCGGTGGCGGTCGATGAGGAAAACCGGCGCATCACTGAAGTGACGAACGGCACTATCCCGGGCAGTCTGAAGTATGAGGCCCAGACCGTTTTGGCCATAGTGGACGCACAATACCTGAAAGCCAGGTGGGCCTTCCCTTTCGCTCTCGAGGATACACAGTTCGCTCCTTTTACGACGGCTTCAGGAAAGAAGCGGCGCGTCAGCACCATGCAGAAGAGATTTTCCAGAGATGAGAAGCTGGACTTCATGTGCTCTCCCGGCATTGGCCTCCAGGCCGTCAGGTTGCCTTATGTGCCGGCAGTCAACGCCAGCCAGCAGCTGAGTATGCTGGTGGTGATGAAGACGGATGCCAGTCTGCGCCAGCCAGGCGAGGCGGAGGTCAGGCATGCCATCCGGCTGCTGCAACCTCATTTGCCCAGTGAAGAAACGGAAGTGTTCTTGCCCGAATTCCGGATCAAAGGAGAAACCGACCTGCTTTGTACCTTTCAACATTTGGGAATAAGCGAGGCTTTGGTTCCGGATCAAGAGATAGTGTCCGGTGCGAAAGTGAGCAGGTTCACGCAGGAGTGCTGGCTGGAAGTCAATGAAGTGGGCACAGAGGCCGCGGCAGTGACCGTGTTGGAGATCAATGAATGCGCGTACAGCTGCCCTCCTCCTACGCGCTGTTTGAAATTCAATCGCCCTTTCAGTGTGTTTGTATGCGTAGGAGACAAGGCTGGTGGCCATACGACAAGCCCTGAGGATTTCCTTTTTTCCGCTCATGTGAACAGCCTTCCTGCATGACCGCAAGGGGGTGGCAGGACCTGCAGGAGAGCGCTGTCCAGGCGTTGCTCGCTGTAAGCAGGATAGAAAAGTAAGGAGGGAGAACTGCGGAGGATGGCAGGCGGCGTCAAGGGGATGCGTTGTGGCGCATCAGAACGTTGGTTCGTTCTTTGCTTTCGGCCTCCGCAGCAGGGGCTCAGGCCAGGGGTGCGGCTGTTTTCTTTTCTGTCCGTCCTGCTCGTGGTGAGTCGGGGCGGACAGAATGGGGCCTGTGGACCAGCCATGCCTGAACACTGAGCCAGCCACACCAGGGTTTATTGAGGCGTAGCGCGTGATGATGAGGGAAAAAAGGCGGCACGATTGTGTTCAGACCGGAAGTGCGGGTGACAATTGGGCCTCATTGAGCGAGTTGTTTCCCGCCGTTTCCTGAGAAGATTTCTGTATTGCGTGTATCCATGCACTCCGGGCGTTGCCCGGACGTGCGCCCCCCTTTTCTGAGACTTTCTGGCTCAGAAATCAGAAGCTCCTGTCCAGTTGGTTGGCCTCTTGCCAGTTGTCCTTTTTATTACCAGCTTGCCAGCTTGCCAGCTTGCCAGCTTCCAGCATGCGTCCCTGCACAAAGGCCGCTCAAGCCTGTGTGCGCTCGTTTGCGTTCAGCATAATCATTCCGCGAAGAGCTGACAGACTTTGGGAACTTTGCATTGGGAATTTGAGTCCGAATTTGAGTCCAAGGAAGTGGACTTTCCAATTCCACCCAGGAGCTAATCGCATGTTAAACCCCAATGTTTCCCCTCGCGACCCCGTTCCGGCGCCGGTCTTGCCAGCACAGACCAGCCTTCCTGGGGCTTCGGCCTCGGTAGCTGATCATGCTGTGGCCATTTTGAAGGACCCACAGAAGCTGGCTCTGACACTGGCCTGTCAAGTCGACCCGGACAGCAGGCCTGCCAAAAACTCTGTGCTGGCACCTGCTGTCATAGGCCCTGTAGCCACCCTTGCGGTTCTTGATAAAACACCAGGCACACAATCGGCCGCACTCTGTTCCCTTTTTCAG
>MPMQ01000027.1 GCA_002238585.1 Kistimonas sp. bin40
CTGTCGGACGGTTGAACAAAGCGCAACACACAGGAAGGCGTCAGGGGGCGTTCTGGTGGTGATGCATCCGGGCTGGCACTTCTATCTGACGCAGCCCTCCCGCGCGGCTCTTCTTCGATTTGAGTTTCTCCTTCAGTCACTTCAGTCACTTCAGTGATTTCAGCGTGCACAGATACCTCAGGCACCCCAATATCAGACACGTCCTCCTCCGATTCAGACTCCTCGTATCGGGGCAATGACAAAGGGAGGCCAGTGTCTGCCGAAAGAAGCGTAGAGGACGCAGACAGACCAGCTTCGGTGCGCAACACCCCCTCCGGAGCAGGCGACACTTCCCGTTTACTTCTTTCACTTTCGCTTTCACTCTCGCTGCGATAACTTTCAGCGGGAGACGCTGGCGGGATCGACAGCCGCGCACTAATACCCTCATCAGCACCAGCCGGCTTCTCTCCCGCCTTGACCAACATGGACCCCAGTGCCGCCACAGGATCAGGCATGAGAACGCCCTGTCCGGACTGTTTCTCATCTCTCAAATGCGTCATGGAAACAAGCCCCGCCCCTTCACCAGTGGCCATGGCAAAACGATCACTCATGGACGTTTCTCTGCCATCAGCTTCCAGTGTCGAGCCGAGCCACTGATACAGATACCTGTCTCCACGGCGCAAAAACAGCAATCCATTGATAACAGGTTGCTGTTGGAGAAGAGCAGTCGACATCACCTGCTCCCGCATTTCATGTGGATACTTTCTCAGAATGAGCCGAATGTTCACATCGGCGTCTTGCTCAGGCCGCCATGCGGATACATGCAACGAATAGACCTCTCCATCGTGTGCCTGCACAGGGCCGACTATATAACCATCATCGGGCTTTTCTGGATCAGCAACAGCAGGAAGCAACACGACATCGCCGTTGTTTCCTTCCATCTTGCTGTCAGCATTCCTGCCCTGTGCCTTGGTCTTGGCATAGCTGACAGCACTCGTTTGCAATTTCACTTTAAACTGATTTTCAGCAGCAGAGCTGACACCAGGAAGCGATAGAAGTGGCAACAGCAACAGAAAAAGGAAACAGTATGATTGGTTCGCTTTCATGATAGTGCATCCGCAAGCGCGGCTCCCGGAACGAAACAACACGAGAACAAAGAGCAGAGGGCTGAGAGGACTTGAGCTGAAAGTAAGCGACAGCAAAGCAGAAGCGAAAATAGCAGGACCCGCTGCCTGGCGTCAGACACAACAGCTGGAGGCGTCGCTCTCACCGTCAACTTATAGGATGAAATCAGACTGTTTGCTGAAATTTTGTCCAGTCTGTGTCCTGAACGGGGTTCAACTGACCTGCAGCTCCAGAGCTATTTGTGGGCTTTTGTTCAGACAAGCAGGCCGACCAGATCCCTCGCCCGGTACGTTTGGCTGTATACATGGCCTTGTCTGCCGCGCTGAGAAGGCGGGTTTCGGTCGGCCCGGCCTCCAGCGATGTTGAAACGCCTACGCTGACACCTATCTGTATAACCTTTCCTTCCAGGCTATAGGGCAAACAAATCCGGGCCCGAATTTTTTTCGCCATAAGAAAGGCTCTGTCTGGATGGCTTATCCCGTCAAATGCTATGACAAACTCATCTCCCCCCCAACGAGCCACCAGGCTTTTCACATCACTTTTCACATCAAAAGGACAAAGAAGGCGCCGGGCCACAGAGCACAGCAGGCGGTCTCCCGCACTGTGTCCCAGGGTGTCGTTGACTTGTTTGAATGAATCAATATCAAGAAGAATTACAGCGGCGTAACGAGCCTCCTCTGCTGCGCAACAGCCAGCAACAGCTTTTCGGAGAAAAGCCAGGAGTGAGCGACGGTTGGCCAGTTTTGTCAAGTGATCCTGACTTGCCAGCAGAGCCAGGGATTGCTGGTGTTTTTCCAGCTCCAGTCGCTGCACCTCCATCTGTACAAAGACTTCCATCTTGCTGCAAAGAATTGCCGTGTTGATGGGATCCTGCAAGTAGTCAACGGCACCAGCCGCATATCCAGAAAGCTTGTAGGCTGACTCAAGATGCGCTGGTGCCATCATGATCACGGGGGTTCTGGCTACATCTTTGTGATAGCGAATTATGCGAGTCAGGGTGAACGCCCCGTCGCAGGGCGGCCGGATATAGAGAATAACGACAGCAAACCTGTTTTTTGTGACACAGGAGATTGCTTGCAGTGTTGATCTGGCCTGAACGAGAATCGCGCCGAGCGAACAAGTCAGTCGACTGACAATCTGAGTCGTATTCTGATTTGCATCTACCAGCAAGACCTTGGGCTTGTCCATCCCTGAACTCATGCGCTCCCCCCTTCGTGACCACTTCCCGCACAGGCGGGCGAGGCATCTGATTTATCAGGCAATAGCCGGTAAAGTACCGGACTCACACCGGCCTCCATAACGAAGACGGACGGCCCTTCCACCCATCATGTCAAAATGCCCTGGCTCCTGTGTTGATGAAGGCATTGAGAGTCTGGTCATTGACGACACCACAGTCACACGTCCAGAGCCAAACATGACAAGAACTTCCCTGTTTTCTTTCATCGTATGAGTGAGTTTCTGACAAGACAAGCCACAGGTCTATCTTCGCCGGCTGTCTGCCCGCCTCTATCGCCTTGCGGCAAAACTTTCCCGAATAAGGCTCCGGCCTGCACCGGTGAAAGATCCGGCAAGACAAGATTGGCTCGCTGACTCCCGGGGTCCTCAACATCTCAGCAACCAGGGCCCGAGGGGCTCCGCAGCACTTTGGCCAAGCCTGACCGATCAGGCTTGGCAATGAGAAGAGCCCCCCTGCGAGGACTTGCCGCTCTCCAGCTTTTCCGAAACTTCAAGCCATTTTTCTTCCAGCTCATTCATTTGCTGACTCAGTATTCGCTGCTGATCCAGAAGATTCAGCAACACCCCTTTGGACGCAGGCTCGTAAATATCTTCGTTTGCCAGTTTTTTTTCCAGCTCATCCAGGCTGGCGCGAGTCTTGTCCATCTGCCCCTCCAGCTGCTTCAGGCTGTGCCGCAAAGGCCGCAGCTTTTCCCGCGCATCGGCAGCTTTGCGCCTGTGCGCCTGGCGATTTTCTCGCACGCCAGGCAGCGTCAGTGCCGCCTGTTCCTGTGTCACAGGCTGTGAGCACTCCTCGCCTTTTTCAGGAAAAGCACCACGCTTTTTACTGGCCTGCCAGCGGATGTAATCATCGAGATCCTCCTGCCAAGGCACAAGTTGTTCTTCGTGAACATGGTACAAGTCGTTTACTGTACAGCGCAGCAAGTGACGGTCATGGGACACCATCACGAGAGCACCTCCAAATTCTTGCAGAGCCTGAATGAGGGCATGACGCATAGCGTTATCCAGATGATTGGTCGGCTCATCCAGCAACAGCAGGTTGGGCCGCTGCCAGGCCATGAGCGCCAGTGCCAGACGGGCTCGCTCTCCGCCAGAGAACAGCTCCACCCTGTCATGAACCTTGTCATTACGAAAGCCGAAGGAGCCGAGAAAGTCACGGATAGACTGTTCCCGCGCGTCAGGTGACAAACGCTGCACGTGAAGAATGGGGTCTGCCTGGAGATCCAGCAATTCAGGATGATGCTGGGCGAAATAACCAATACGCAGCTGACCACTGCGTACTTCCTCACCGGACAGCTTGTCGAGCTGGCCCGCAAGGAACTTGATCAATGTTGATTTCCCGGTGCCGTTGGCACCCAGTAAACCAATGCTGTCCCCCGGCAGAATGCTGAGTGCTACATCTCTCAGCAAAGGGCGGGACTTCTGATGGGAGTCAGCGGGATAACCAAGACACAGGGACCGCACGCTGATGAGTGGCGCTGTGCCAACGTCTGCGGAAGGGAAAGCAAAAGAGAACGGTTGGTCCACATACGCCGGTGCGTGCATCTGTATGCGTTCCAGTGCTCGTATCCGGCTTTGCACCTGGCGGGCTTTGGATGCCTTGGCACGAAAACGGGAAACAAAACGACCAAGGCGTTCTTGTTCCTTGCGCTGTTTTTCGTGCAGAGCTTGTCCCTGAGCAAGACGTTCTGCACGAATGCGCTCGAACGCCGTGTAATTGCCGGGGTAAAGGTTGATTTTTTCCCCTTCAATATGCGCAATGTGATCAACGACAGCATCAAGAAATTCACGGTCGTGAGACACAAGCAACAGCGTTCCCTTGTAGCTTTTGAGCCAAGCTTCCAGCCAGATGATGGCATCCATATCCAGATGGTTGGTCGGCTCGTCCAGCAGCAGCAGATCAGAGGGCGTCATGAGAGTGCGGGCCAGATTCAGCCGCATCCGCCAACCACCTGAAAAAGAACGGACGCTCTTGTGTATCTGGCTCTGCTGAAATCCCAGTCCGTGTAATAATTGCTCCGCCCGGAACCGCGCCCTGTAACCATCCAGCGCATCCAGCTCAGCATGCAGTTGAGCTATCTTATGGTCATCCTTGTTTTTTTCAGCGACAGCCAGCTTCTTTTCTGTCTGTCGCAACAAGACGTCACCGTCGATGACATATTCCAGCGCTGGGCAATCCAGAACTGTAATCTCTTGCGCCATATGGGCCAACCGCCAGCCTGGAGCCATGGAAAAATCACCACTGCTGACGTGAAGTTGTCCCTGTAGCAAGGAAAACAGAGACGACTTACCAGACCCGTTGGCACCCGCCAGGCCCAGTTTCTGACCGGAATGAACGACAAGGTCACAGTCAGACAGCAAGCAGTGACCACCTCTCAGCAGGCTGATCTGATGCAAGCGGATCACTGTTGTGAAAACTCCGGACGAATGAATAGAGGCAAGAAGAGCGGCTGCACCCTGGGCCGGACAGGTCCTGGCAGCCTTGGCGCTGCCCAGTGTACTCCATCAGCTTATGGGCCGTACACCCGGGAACAATGATCATCTCCCAAACGCTGATCTGAACAAGGGACCTTGCGGCAGCCTGTTGACAAGGGCCGCGCACATCATTACCATGCGCACAAGTTTTGGATGTACGCCTGCGTTTTGAGTTTTCGCGATCGCCTGTGTTTACAGTCCAGAAAAGGGCCCAGGTGGCGGAATTGGTAGACGCGCCAGCTTCAGGTGCTGGTATCCGAAAGGATGTGGAAGTTCGAGTCTTCTCCTGGGCACCACTTGTTCAAAGCATCAAAAGTACTAAATCCTTATGTTTGGCTATCTGTCGATCCCGACGACTCACAAGTGAGCCAAGCACAATCAACCGGCCTTAGTGAACACCTCGCAAGAATCGGTTTTTTGATATATCTCCACCATTCATCGTCCGGACGACCCCGTCGCGTGGGAAAATTCTGTTCGCCACAAGCAGCTCTCAAATCCCCGCTCGACCAGACAGGCTTCGATCTGCCTGAAAAATCTTTGCAACCTGCTGGGAAGAAATTCAATTCCGATACCGCAACGGTATGGTTTCTCCGTGACCGCCGCTCAACGTACAGACACGCATACTACGAAACACATCTCATCAACACCCGATGCGACAGCTGCTGCACACCAACACCTTTCTAAGGCAGCATAAAAGGTCTTGCTCGATGACGAAGACTGGATTCAAGTAATAAGTGCAATCGACTGCCCTGTGTAGACTTCGAGAGGTGTTTTTCCGCCTGACACCTTTCTCGGCATTGTATTAATCAGTAATTCCATGGTCTTCAGTCGTCTTCTGTCAGATGACCTAAAGTCATTTTTTTTGGCCAGGTCCGACGGATAATGCCGTTGGTGTTTTCATTGGCTCCACGCTGATAGCTCGTGTAGGGCTTGGCAAAGTAAACATCAGCATTTACAGCCTTCGTTACTTTTTCATGGGCAGCAAACTCACCACCATTGTCCAGGGTGAGGGTGCAAACCGATGAGACCTGCCCCAAAAGAGCAGTCAATCAGCAACCAAATCCGCTTGTTTATGATAAACCTTGCCTATGAGAGTCAACTGACTTTTGCGCTCAACCAGAGTCATCAGATAAGCATCCTGACCATAAACAGTATCGCCCTCCCAATCACAAAGGAGATCACGAAAATCAACGACTTCAGGGCGCTCTGCAATATCAAGCCTGTTTGGAATCAGGGAGCAACCAGCCTTGCGTTTCCCTCCTTTGCATCGTCTCTTTCCAAAGCGAGGAAGGTCTATATATAAAATGCCTCCCTGGGCCTTCTCATTCGAGATGCGAGCGTAGATCCTGGTGTGACTGAGAGCCATATCTGAGACTTCCAGCTTCATACGCTGGCTTATGTTTTCAGGCGACCAGCCAGGGCGCACCCCTTCTTAATAACAGGCAAGTGTCGTTCATGAGCCTTGCAGGCTCTCCTGCTCGTTATACGACGATTAACTGCCAAGGTGTGAGCTGCTTCAGCGCAATACTCCTTGTCACTTGAATTCCGCCCCAGCTCTCGTGACAAGGCACTGGGACTTGCGCCAACAGATTCTGCTATTTGATTTAGCATATAGCCTTTCCCAAAAAGAGCCTGTATCTGGTGTCGTTGCCCAAGAGTCAGCTGCTTGTATTGTCTGGATTGAGAACTCATTCCGACTTCCGTTTCTGAGTGTGAGAGCTACGAAATGTACCAGCAGTGACTCACTTCCAAAGCTTCAGTCGATTGCACTTATTGTCTTACTCCAGCGGATAGTGGAGCGCTTTGTTTCCAGCGCACATCGAGACGCGGAGGCACGCGACCTGCCAACCGGCACCCTGATCCGCCCAAAATTGGCACACTTTGAGGAACTCACCGGCGGGTTTGAGCTTGCCGAGGTCGTGCGGCGCTATTGGGAAGGCCACGCAGCGGGCGATGAAGCGCGGTCGAAAAACGCCTTAAAAACGACAATCGCCCCACAACGGCCGTTTGCACCTCCACGCTCGAATTGGGGATCGACATCGGCGATGTGGTCTGCATAGCACAAGTGGGAGCACCATTCAGCGTGGCGGCTTTGCGCCAACGGCTGGGACGCTCGGGGCGACGGCAAGGCCAAGCTGCCGTATTGCGTCAGTACACCATAGAGACACCCCTGGACAGCCAAAGCAACTGCGTGGACCAACTCAGGCTCGGTCTCATCCGGGCCATTGCGATGATCGAACTTCTGCTGGAAAAGTGGTGTGAGCCACCAAGCCCCAAAGCTCTCCATCTTTCCACGCTGGTTCATCAAGTCCTTTCAGTCATCGCAGAGCAGGGCGGTGCCCCGGCAAGCAGGCTCTATAGGACTCTCTGTCAGGAAGGGCCGTTCCGACAGGTTCACACAAAGCTATTTCAGGGGGTTCTCAGGGCAATAGGGCGGCCCGAGGCGCAGCTGATCGAACAAGCATCCGACGGTCTGCTGCTTCTGGGGCCTACAGGGGAAAGACTGGTTGAGCATTACAGCTTCTACGCCGTATTCCAGACACCGGAAGAGTTTTCTCTTGTTGCGGACGGCAAGAAGCTTGGAACACTGCCTGTCAATAACATCCTGGCATCGGGAATGCTACTGATCTTCGCAGGGCAGCGGTGGGAGATCCTGGACGTGCACAATCTCGACAAGGTCATCCTGGTAAAACCTGCAACGGCCGGTGTTCCACCGCGATTCAACGGTGACCTCGGTATAATCCATGACAAGGTCGTTGAAAAAATGTTTCAGGTATCAGGGGAAGATTTCCAGCCAGTCTATATGGACAAGGTTGCTCTGGAACTCCTGGCAGAAGCCCGTCGGAACTTCGTGCGACAGGGGTTCAACACGACACCTATTGTCGCAACCGGTGAGGATTCACAGGTTCTGGCAACAGGCTGCGGGACGGTCAAAACAACCACCTTGGCGCTGGCTTCAGGGGCTGCGGGCTTTCAGGTAACGCAACACGACGGCTTTCTTGCCGTCGAGACCAGGAATGCCACGCAACCCTTGCACCAGACTCTCAAACAGATTGCAAAGGGTGACGAAATTGAGCTGTTCGCGCACTCACCCAACCCGATCTTTGACAAGTTCCACAGCTAGTTTACGCCCGACCTGTTAAAGCGGGATGCTTATCAACGCGCCTTGATCTGGACAGTCTCCCCACCACTTGCGCCAAACTCTGTTATTGACGCGACACTCTCTATTGATGACGTGATAACGCTGTCTTTCGCTTGCCGGTCAGCAGAGCCCGACTGCGGGCCCTGACAAAACAGCCACCCGCCACGGGCTACCTCAAGACACATCAAGGATACGCTGACCTACATATACTCAACGACATCCATACCCAGACACTCCAGCCCCAGTCGCAGTGCCCGGGCAGTCATGGCGCACAGATGCAGGCGACTTTGCCTTACTTCCGGATCAACCTGCGATTGAGTTACCGGACAGGACTCGTAGAACTTCATAAAGCATCCGGCAAGATCGAACAGCCACCCACAGAGAAAATGCGGCGTACCATCTCGGGCCACCGTATCCAGTACTTCAGTCATCCGCAACAGACAGATAGCCAGGCCACGCTCTTCAGGTTCAGTCAGGTTGAGAGCACCGGACAGCCCATTCGCGTCCACCCCAGCCTTGCGGAAAATACTCTGCACACGTGTGAATGCATACATCATGTAAGGTGCGGTGTTACCCTCGAAGGACAACATGCTGTCCCAGTCAAAAACGTAATCACTGGTACGGTTCTTGGACAAGTCGGCATACTTGATGGCGCCGGTGGACAAAGCCCTGACAAGCTCCTCCTCTCTTTGCTCAGAAAGATCCCCGTCCCGGGACCTGACCAGCTCCGTGGCCCTGCTTCGCGCCTCATCCAGCAGTGCCGCCAGCTTGACGACCCCACCAGCACGCGTTCGAAAAGGCCGGTTATCCTGACCGAGCATCATCCCGAAAGTGTGGTGCTCAAAAGAGACCTGCGCTGGTATATAGCCTGCTTTGCGTGCGATGAACCAGGCTTGCTTCAGGTGATCCGACTGACGGGCATCCACATAATAGAGAACACGATCCGCCTCCAATGACTCAACCCGATAACGGGCACAGGCGATGTCCGTGGTTGTGTACAGGAATCCGCCATCCCGCTTCTGAACAATAACCCCCATAGGGTCACCGTCCTTGTTGCGGAACTCATCGAGATGCACGACTACAGCACCCTGATCCTCGACAGCCAACTTCTTGCGTTTCAGGTCAGCAACCAGGGACGGCAGCATGGGGTTGTACATGCTTTCCCCCATGGTGTCTTTGTCAGTGATTTTGACATTAAGACGTTCATACAGGTGCAGGTTTTGTTTCATGGTGACCTGCACCAACTTTTGCCACTGTTCCCGACACCAGTCATCGCCACCTTGCAGTTTTACAACATAATCGCGAGCCCGTTCAGAAAATGCCGGGTCGCTATCGTATTCCTGCTTGGCCTGGCGATAGAATTCCTCCAGATTGGCCAGGCCGACATCCATGACATCGACTTGTTGTTCTGCCTCCAGATCTTCCATGCGGGCAATCAGCATGCCGAACTGGGTTCCCCAGTCGCCTATATGATTGGCTCGTATGACCTTGTGCCCCAGAAACTCCAGCGTCCTGGCAACAGCGTCCCCGATAACAGTGGAGCGCAAATGAGCGACATGCATTTCCTTGGCAACATTGGGAGAAGACAGATCGACAACAACTGTCTGTTTTTTGTCAACCAGCGGAACCCCCAGGCGATCATCATGGATGTACTGGCCCAGCTGCTGTGTCAACCACTGTGTTTTCAGAAAGAAATTGATGAATCCGGGACCCGCCACTTCCGTTTTTTCTACCACATCCGACAGATCCAGAAGCTCTGTCACCCGCTGAGCCATTTCCCGTGGATTTTTTCCAAGGCTTCGCGCAACGGACATGACGCCGTTGGCCTGATAGTCTCCATGTCGAGCATGGCCGCTGACACGCACTAGTGCTGGAGTTCCATCGGGCGCGCCGGCAGCAACCAGAGCGGCTGTCACTTTCTGCTCAAGAAAAGCAAGCAGATTCATAGAACTCTCCTTGAATGATAAAAGGGAGGGAATGATTCAATCAAAAAAGCTGTACCCTGTGGTAACGGCTTCCGGAAAGAGAAAAGGCATTGAGATCCTGCGGACTCACAGCACTGACGCCGGTGCTCGGCCGACACCCAGGCGGCGGCCTTGATGCTACAAGAAATCCATTGCTCCCACAACGGCGAGACACAAGAAGAACCCGGGCATACCTCCTGTTAAGGCAGGGGGGTGTTTTTTTGAACGCAGAGGACGTGCATGACAAACACGGATAGAAGAACAGAAAGGCAGGAGACCAAAGGGCGAAAGCGGAACAAGCCCGGCTTGTCGATGACAATTCCTGGCTGGGCTTTTCTTGTCACAGGCCTCGCCATGGGAATGGTGGGCTTTGTTGTTACACAACAGAGTTCACACACAGACAAAAGACCAATGACAGACAACAGCGACACTGTTTTCGACACAGAAAACACGACGCTGCCCGTATTTGATTTCTACACGTCCCTGCCACAGCGGGATACGGCGACACTGGAAGAACGATCAACGACCGGGGACGAACGGAAGAAGGAAAAAACTCCGCCGCGGGAAAAGCTCTCTGTAGCCAGCAGTCCTTCTTCTGATGCATCCGACCCACCTTCATCAAAAGCCAGACATTCAGATGCTGTTGCTGCTGACGGACAGCCCGCAGGACGGTTCCTGCTTCAGGTGGCCTCTTTTCAGCTGAAAGAGGATGCCCAAAAATTTCGACGCAGATTGTCTTCAAGCGGATTCCGTGCCTACGTGGAAACAGTAGAGATTCAAGGGAGTGGGCGCTGGTACAGAGTGAGAGTCGGCCCCTATGAAAGCAAGGAGTCCGCCCTCACAGACCGGCAACGACTCCCCGAATATGGACGGGATTCTTTTGTCATCAGTGCCAGATAACTGCCGGCCCTCCTTGCACATTTGAAACAGTGAAAGCCGCCGCGCGCCGCGTCAGAGAACCAGGAGCAGCTCTGCATGGCGTGCAGCCTTTGCCGTGCAGATGCCACCAGCCGCCGATAAGCGACGACATGCGTTCAATTATCAGCCGGAGTCCTTCAATAGCATCAGACGCCTCTCCCATAAACTATCAGGAGTGGTCCACTTTGTGCACAGGAGGCTGCTCCGTTCCCGGGCAGCCTCCTGTGCACAACCGAACCAATGCGGGTACACTCCCCACCCAGCACCAGGGGAAAGAAGCATCCTCTACCCCCTCAAAACCGGAGACAGGCATATGAGCAAAATACTATCAGTGCTCGGTCGTGAGATTCTTGATTCGCGCGGAAACCCGACAGTGGAAGCAGAAGTTGTACTCGATACCGGCCACAGGGGGCGGGCTTGTGCCCCTTCCGGCGCGTCAACAGGTTCGCGTGAAGCCCTGGAACTGCGCGATGGCGACAAGTCCCGTTACATGGGCAAGGGCGTACTCAAGGCCGTTGGTTTTGTTAACGGTAAACTCCAGGATGTACTCAAAGGCCATGACGCCTGTGACCAATCCGGCCTTGATGACCTCATGCTGCAAGCCGACGGCACTGACAACAAGAGCGAACTGGGAGCCAACAGCATCCTCGCTGTCTCACTGGCGGCAGCAAAGGCGGCGGCCAGTGCGCGCTCTTTACCGTTGTATCAACACATCGCCGACCTGTACGGCACGCCTGGCCAGTTCAGCATGCCGGTCCCCATGATGAACATCCTCAATGGGGGAGAGCATGCGGACAACAACGTCGACATTCAGGAATTCATGGTCATGCCTGTCGGTGCCGCAAACTTCAGCCAGGCACTGCGCATGGGGACCGAGATATTTCACCATCTCAAGAAAGTTCTTTCAGAACGCAACCTCAACACTGCTGTCGGAGATGAGGGAGGCTTTGCTCCTGACCTGGCCTCCAATGCTGAAGCCCTGGCCGTCATTGGGGAGGCTGTGGACAAGGCCGGTTATACCCTGGGTGAGGATGTTGCTCTGGCTCTGGACTGTGCTGCTTCCGAGTTCTACAAAGAAGGGAAATATCACCTGAGTGGAGAAAACCGAAGCTTCAGTTCCCGTGAGTTTTCCAACTATCTGGGCCAGCTGGCAACCGATTATCCCGTACTTTCCATTGAAGACGGTCTGGATGAATCCGACTGGGATGGGTTTGCCTGGCAAACCCAGCTGCTGGGCGACAAAATCCAGATAGTCGGTGACGACTTGTTCGTCACAAACCCGCGCATCCTGAAGGAAGGAATAGACAAAAAGGTCGCCAACGCCATCCTGATCAAACTGAACCAGATTGGCACTTTGTCTGAAACGCTGGAGACCATACGTACAGCTCGACAGGCAGGTTATGCGACCATCATTTCGCATCGCTCCGGCGAAACCGAAGACACAACCATCGCAGATTTGGCAGTGGGAACGGCGGCCGGACAGATTAAAACGGGGTCGCTGTGCCGCTCCGACCGTGTGGCCAAGTACAATCGTCTGCTGCGTATCGAAGAGCAGCTCGGCGACAAAGCTCCCTACCGGGGACGCGACGAACTTCGCCAAAACACCTGACCGGGAAACAGCAGGGGTGCGGCTGCTGTGCAGCCTGTCGCGACGACGGCCCCTGCGTCATACATGTACTCCCTTTAATGCTGTGAGTACTCTCTGCTCGTTGCTATATTCCAGAGGCCGATGGTGCCGATACAAGGAAAGTGGAGGCGCCGTTTGTCCTGGATGACAGGCACGCCCGTCCTCCGTTCTTCGAAAAAGGGAAGCATGACGCGGACGGTCTCTCGCGCGAACTTTGCGACCACACGGCCGAGGATGTCAGCAGGACTCAATAAAGGGCACAAGATGCAGGCGGGCGCAGCAGAAAGTCACACAACAGACTCGGCACAGTGCGCAGCCAGTCCCCGTCAGTGCTCCAGAGGCCTTCAATCTTCCGGAGAAGAGACCAGACAATAGTCACTTCCCTCTGCTGAGGACTATTCAGAAAAAAACGGCCCTGCTGCCGCCACACCGACCTCAGCTGTTTTTACGTTGGCAGTCGTCAAACAGAAACAACGACCGCCTCACATCAGTCGAACAGGGGTCCCATAACCGAATTGATTACCACCAGGGCCCGTTATCGAGGAATTTCCTGGTTGCTCAGGAACAAACTGCAGGGATTGCCAGATGAAACACTTCTTTTTGACCGGATTGCTGTCGTGCGTATTTTTGTCAGCCTCGGCCGACACCATCAAACAGGTTTCTTCAGAGGAAGATACTGTATACACGGTGGTCAAGGGAGACACCCTGTGGGACATTGCGGGTCGCTTCCTCGAGAAGCCCTGGCGCTGGCCCCGGTTGTGGAACTTCAACCCCGACATCAAAGACCCTCACAGAATTTATCCGGGCGACAAAGTGCAACTTGTCTACAAGGATGGTCAGCCTGCCCTGCACGTATCGCGTCCGACAGCCCCGAAGGAAACAGGAGCCACCAACGCCATCACACTGATTCCTCTCGTACCTGTACGCCCCCCCACCCAACAGGACAAGCCCGCCGCCCTGGCGACGTTCAGCGAGTTTTTCGTTTCGGACAGGATTCTGGACAAGCTGGACAACTGGGACAAAGCCCCCCGCATTCTGGCCAACGACAAAGACAGTCCCTTCAGTAGCGCGGGCAGTACAGTTTACGCCCGGGGGCAGCTCACACCCGGGGCACAGGAGTACGAGGTATTCAGGGAGGGGCAGGAGCTGCGCGATCCTGAGAACGGTCAGCGGCTCGGTTTATGGATACGTTACCTGGGGAAGGTCAGACTGGACGAGGTGTCGCACACTGTGAGTCGCCTCACGGTGACGCAGTCCGGAGAAGCTTTGCGTGCCGGCGACCGCCTGCTTGTCCCTGAAAAACCAGTTCCGTCAGCAGCCCGGAACAACCGGCAGAAGGATACACAGGAAGGGATAGTCCTCGCCTCTGCCACCCACTCTGTCAATATCAGCCCCCTCGACACCGTACTGGTGAACCTGGGCGCGCGTGATCAGGCGCGGGAGGGTGACACGCTGGAAGTTGTGCGCCACAAAACATTCGGCGGCCAATCTCCACACCCGACCGGGACGCTCTCCAGGGCCTCCGCAGGTCAGGTGATGCTGTACCGGGTGTTCGAGCACGCCAGTCTGGCCCTGGTGCTGGAGGCTCATAACCCGTTGGTAACTGGTGATAAACTCGTCAGTCCCTGATTCTGGTCTACCATGGGTTGCCATGGACAAAGACAATGATCAGATCTGGCAGCGACTGCACCCTTGGCTGACCCTGTTTCATGTGACCGGGCTGGGCCCGGTGCGTTACCGTGTCCTTCTGGCCGCTTTTGGGTCGCCGGATGCTGTGCTGTCAGCAGGGGTCGGCTCGCTACAAAGGCTACTTTCTGGCGGCCTGGCACGCGCTGTGGCCGGGGCCGCGACCAATACTGCGGTGCAGACTGCGGTCGCGCACGACAAACGCTGGCTCGAATCCTCAAGTCAGAACACTATCCTCTGTCTGGTAGATGACCGCTACCCACCTCTACTGAAAACCATTGCAGACCCTCCTGTGGTCCTCTACGTGAAAGGGGATCCACGGCATTTGTCCAGCCAGCAGCTGGCCATCGTGGGAAGCAGGAAGGCTTCCACGACGGCGATGGAGGCAGCGTACCGGGTGGCGACACAGATCAGCGCTGCCAGAATCATCATCACCAGCGGTCTGGCCAAGGGTGTGGACAGCATGGCGCACCGGGGAGCCCTTGATCAGGGAGGACACACTGTTGCTGTTCTGGCCACGGGGATTGATCTGGTATACCCCAGAGCGCACACACAACTGGCAGAGAAGATCTGCCAGCAGGGGGCACTCGTTTCCGAGTTTCCCCTTGGAACGCAACCCGTTCCCGGGCACTTTCCCCGTCGTAACCGTATCATCAGTGGGCTGGGTATGGGGGTTCTGGTTGTCGAGGCTGGCGTTGCCAGTGGCTCCCTGATCACGGCCCGCTATGCCCTGGATCAGGGCAGGGATGTGCTGGCCATGCCGGGCAGTGTCAGCAACCCGGGCGCAAGAGGATGCCACGCCCTGATCCGCGATGGTGCCTGCCTCGTCGAAAACGCCGAGCAAATCCTGGAGGAGCTGACATCTTGCCTTGCCCGACCTGGACGTACGGCCGTTTCCCTTGAGACAACCGGAGTCGAGCCCAGCTGTCCGGAACAAAGGCATCTCCTGGAGTGCATGGGGTTTGAGCCTTGTCATAACGACGAACTGGTGCTGCGTACAGGCATGAGCAGTCAGCAAGTGGCGACCCTTTTGCTGCACATGGAGATGGACGGTCTGGTACAACAAACACCCGCAGGCGTGGCGCGCAAAGTCTGACAGTGCGCCGCTGTCTGGACAATAAGCGGGGTATCGTTTAGCTTCTCTCCCCTTCTTTCGACAACACTGTCGACAAGCCAATTTCTTGAAGAAGGGGAAGGCGGGAGTATGACCACACCTTTTGTAGCCATTCTTATGGGCTCTGACTCAGATTTACCCAAGGTACAGGCAGCTTTGGATGTACTCAAGAGCTTGCGGGTGCCGTTTGAAGTGCGGGTGCACTCTGCGCATCGCACCCCTGATGCGACCCATGAGTATGTCAAGCAGGCAGATGCGCGTGGAGCCTCCGCTTTTATTGCTTGCGCGGGTATGGCCGCGCACCTGGCAGGTGTTATTGCCTCGCTGACTGTCAAGCCTGTTATCGGCGTTCCCATGGATGCCGGCCCACTCGATGGCATGGATGCCCTGCTGTCGACCGCCATGATGCCCGGAGGCATTCCTGTTGCGACTGTGGCCATCGGCAAGGCAGGGGCAACAAATGCCGGCTATCTTGCAGCTCAGATTATGGCACTGTCGGACGCTGAGCTGGCCCAGCGACTGCAGGCAGCCCGCAGGGCAAATGCCGAGGCCGTTCTGGAAAAGGACCGGGCTCTTCAAGAGAAGCTGGGCCTGTGATATCGAGCCGCCCCGCTGATCTGGATCGGGCGGTAAGCCTGCTGCAACAAGGCGGCGTTATTGCCTACCCGACAGAGGCCGTGTGGGGACTGGGCTGTGATCCGTGGAACGGCAAAGCTGTGGAACGCCTGCTGGCACTCAAGGGGCGGCCCGCAGACAAGGGATTAATACTTGTTGCAGCGCATGAACACCAGGTAGCTCCCCTTCTGGAAGGCTTGTCACCCCGGCAACGTCAGCGGTTGCAGGCCGACTGGCCCGGCATGATGACTTTCGTTATTCCGGATCCGGACGGCTGGGCTCCTCCCTGGATCAGGGGTGCACACCAATCGGTTGCTGTGCGTGTGAGCGCACACCCGGTGGTCCAGTCGCTCTGCCTGCGTTGGGGGCGCCCGCTCGTTTCCACTTCCGCCAACAAAAGCGGAGCCCCCCCCTGCACCAGGAGAGACTCAGTGGTACAGCAACTGGGAGACTCCCTGGACTTGATCATCCAGGGTCAGGCGGGGCCCTATGCAACACCATCACCGATACTGGATTTGGCATCGGGTCACCTCCTTCGCGCTGGCAGTCCCTCTGAATCTGGACCGGGAGGCCAAAGATCATGACAACAGCAACGCCAGACCAACGAATAAAGACCGCACAGGATCATGATGTAAACGCGGAGGCTGTGGAGCTTTATCTGCGCCGCCTGCAAAGCCAGCTGTGCAACAGCCTGGCCGCACTGGACACCGGACCTGGCTTTCGTACAGATCAGGTAGAGCATGCCAGCGGACGGGGTATAACTGCCGTACTGGAAAAAGGGGAAGTTTTTGACCGGGGCGGGGTCAATTTTTCCTCCGTTCATGGCGACTGCTTGCCTGCGGCTGCGTCAGAACGCCACCCCGAACTGGCTGGATTTCCGTTTCGTGCCATGGGGGTGTCTCTTGTGTTGCACCCCAAAAACCCCTATGTTCCAACAGCCCATGCCAACGTGCGCTTTTTCACTGCAGAGCAAGAAGGAAAAAAGCCGGTCTGGTGGTTTGGTGGCGGCCTTGATCTCACCCCCTGCTACCCATTTCAGGAGGACTGCCAGCACTGGCACCGGGAATGCCACAACGCCTGTGCGCCTTTTGGCAAAGAGCTTTATACGCGTTTCAAGCGCTGGTGTGACTCCTATTTCTACCTTCCGCACCGCAAGGAAACCCGAGGGGTAGGCGGCCTGTTCTTTGATGATTTGGTGCTGGAGTCT
Source organism: Kistimonas sp. bin40 (assembly GCA_002238585.1). GTDB lineage: Bacteria > Pseudomonadota > Gammaproteobacteria > Pseudomonadales > Endozoicomonadaceae > Sansalvadorimonas. The sequence goes on from MPMQ01000027.1 coordinate 17,089, forward strand.
TTCGACACGAGCTTTGCTTTTTTGCGCAGCGTCGGCGACTGCTTTAGTGAAGCTTACGTTCCCCTGGTGAAAAAACGCCGGGATACGCCTTGGGGCGAGCGGGAAAAAAGCTTTCAGAGATACCGTCGTGGGCGTTATGTTGAATTCAATCTCGTTTATGACCGAGGGACACTTTTTGGCCTGCAAACAGGCGGACGCACTGAATCCATCCTTATGTCCATGCCTCCTGAAGCTCACTGGCGCTACGACTGGCATCCGGAGCCGGGCACACCGGAGGCTGATCTGTATGAAAACTATCTGCAACCACGTATCTGGCTACCAGAAGAATCCTGACCAGCTGCGTGACGCACTTGACCTGCGAAACCATTATGCAACCTTTTGACCGCTATGCCGTTATGGGGAACCCTGTTGCACACAGCCAGTCTCCGGCAATACACAGCCTGTTTGCCGAACAAACCGGACAACAGCTGTATTATGAGCCGCTGCTGGTTGCCGAGGGCGATTTCAGTCAGGCCGTTGCCCTTTTCTTTGCAGAGGGGGGGCGGGGGTTGAACGTCACAGTCCCTTTCAAGCAACAGGCCTGGCAGCTGGCCGGACAGCTTACGGAGCGAGCCCGGCGAGGCGGCACAGTCAATACGCTATGGAAAGACTCTCAAGGTGTCATTCAAGGGGATACCACAGACGGTGCGGGACTTGTTCATGACCTGGTACACAATCAGGGGCTGCACATCAAAGGCTGGCGTGTTCTCGTACTGGGGGCCGGTGGTGCCGTGCGCAGTATTATAGAACCCCTCCTCGCCCAGCAGCCTGAGAGTCTGGTGATCGCCAATCGCACCGCCGAAAAAGCCCGGGAGCTGGTGGCAGCACTTGAGCACACCCCAGACTTGCTGGCCTGTGGACTGGACGAGCTGAACGCACCTTTTGATCTGGTAATAAACGGCACATCCGCCGGGCTGCACGATGGTTGCCCTGCTTTCCCGCAAGCTATAGTGGGCCCTGACACTGTTGCCTACGACATGATGTACGGTGCCGGGCAGACCGCTTTCAATCACGCAATGCTGTCACTGGGTGCCCGCAAAGCCTTTGATGGCGTAGGAATGCTGGTGGAGCAGGCCGCAGAATCTTTTCTGTTATGGCGAGGCGTACGCCCACAAACGAGAGCCGTGCTCTCTTCGATCAGAGAGCGACTGCATCATTGATCGAGGCGCTGTCCTTCGCCGTCCCTCAGAGAGATCAAGGGGATGTCGAAGCCGGTTTTCCTCTGATTCCACGGAACCTGACAGGCTACCGGGAGTCATACTTGAAGGAAGGCAGGAAAAAGCCAGTAAGCCACTTGGCACAGCCGATAAAACCGGAGGCACTATGTCCGCTGTTGAAACATTTACCCCCACCGACCCTGAACCCATCACCTTCAGTGCTCGAGCAGCAGCTCGCGTAAGGCAGCTGGCAGAGGTAGAGGGAAAAAAGGCGTTGATGCTACGTGTCTATATCACGGGCGGAGGCTGCTCCGGCTTTCAGTATGGGTTTACCCTGGATGAGGCCCATGCCGACGATGACGCCCTGATCAACACGGCGGGCAGCACCCTGGTCGTCGACGCCATGAGCTTTCAATACCTGACCGGTTCCAGAATCGACTTTGAAGAAGGGCTGGAGGGGGCGCGGTTCACCGTCACCAACCCCAATGCCGTCACCACCTGCGGCTGTGGAATGAGTTTCACTCTCTGACCGCTTTCTGGTCCCGGGTGACTGGGGGCTCGTATTCAAGCACTGAATATAATCGGCTGGCCTGTGCAAACTGCGAGCGGCATTGCGCCGCCCCTTTCCCGGCATCATATTCATCGACAGATCCATTGTCCCCGGATCTTCCTCTGGCAGATCACGCAAGTCGTCTTGCCGGACAGGTTGGGCGGCTGATTCCGTCAGTATCTCTATCGGTTCCTCTCTGACAACAGCTGCAGGGTCAGGGCAGCGAACCATAGACATTCCCTGACTTCGCCACCGTCTCATGGACGACCCGCTTTCCACCATTGCCCAGAGTGATTATGCCAGCCTATGCACACCAGCTGCACTAACGAGCCAGATGACAGCAACAGCCAGACCTGGCTGCTTGTTGCCGTTCCTGACAATGAGAATCAAAGTGCTTTTCCCTGTGCCGGCTGGGCTGTTCTCACAAGGGAGCTTTACTGCCACGGGGCCAGTGTTCTCAGCGAGACGAGAGATGGTCCGCAGACAAGGCGACGGCGCCCCTGTTCATCACCAACATATCCAACCAGTTCCAGTTCATTGATACGACGAATCCTCTCCGCAGACTATGGGAAAGCTTGCTCTCAAGCGGTTGAGTGATTGTTACTGAAACCTGTCCGGCTCCAGCACCTGACTCTCAGCCCCCGCCGTTATGTCAAAGGTTCATTGGTGCTCTTGATTTTTACCTTTCCAACACCAGCGTGCTGAAGTCCATTTTCTATGCTGTGACACATTTCAGGAGCAAAGTTCAAAGGCAGGGATAGTCAATGCGTCTATGCGTCTATGCGTCTATGCGTCTATGCGTCTATGCGTCTATGCGTCTATGCGTCTATGCGTCTATGCGTCTATGCGTCTATGCGTCTATGCAGGATGATGAGATGTTTTCCTCTTTGATATCAACTTGGTGCAGAACGCACAACATGAAACTGGCTAAGCGTTTAATGCGACATTCGAAAATGTTTCATTGAGTTATCCATCCAGCAAACCGTCTACTTTTAATAGCTCCAGAGCCTTGTCGTCATTCTTTTTTGCATTGACTCTGTGATACCGCTTCAAGTTCGTCACGAGGAAACACCCTGTGTTTCATACTCACTTTTCTTTTCGCGAAAGAAGCCGACTTGAATGACAGAAACACAGCCGTAGACGAAAGGCGGCCTACGCCCCTCTTCTGCTATAACCACCGGTTTTAAATAGAAAATTTCGTTTTGACATCCATCGGTCTCCCATCTGAGATGGGAACATGTCATGGAGTCGAAATGAGGACAATACTTGGAAACCAACGACAAAAAACACGAAGAAACTGAAAACTGAAAGTTAGCAGTAGCAAAATGAGTAGATGACTAGTGCTGGCCTGTTGTGTTGCCGTCTTTAGAGGCACTACTTTCCGATACAAAAACTACCGAATATTCGCCCCAGAAGATCATCACTGGAAAATTCTCCAGTAATTTCCCCGAGTGCCTGCTGAACCTGACGCAGGTCCTCCGCCAGCAGCTCTCCCGCGCCAGCCTCCGCCAGCTGTCTGTTCCCTTGCTCGAGACAAATCCGGGCGGTCTCCAGCGCATCCATATGGCGACGCCGGGCACTGAACCCGCCCCCGCCCGGGCTTCCTGTGTAGCCCATGCAATTTTTCAGATGCTGACGCAACATATCAATATCGCTACGGCTATGAGCACAGAGCTGCACCACAGGAAAGTGCCCATCGATGATAGCTGCCGGCTCTCCGGTCAGATCTCGCTTGTTCCTTATTACCGTCAGCTGACAGCCCTCTGGCAGGCGATCAACAAAATCGGGCCAAAGGGCCTGGGGCGATGTGCTCTGCGACACAGTACCGTCTGCGACAAGAAGAATCCTGTCAGCCTGCCCCATCTGCTCAAAGGCTCGCTCAACACCCAGGCGCTCAACTTCGTCATCAGTTTCCCTGATACCTGCCGTGTCCACTATATGAATGGGCATGCCATCGATCTGGATCTGCTCCCGCAGAAAATCTCTCGTAGTACCAGCCTGACTGGTCACTATGGCCAGATCCCGGCCAGAAAGCGCATTGAGAAGGCTCGATTTTCCTGAGTTGGGCCGCCCTGCAATCACCACCGTCATACCATCTCGCAGAATGCTTCCCTGGCGCGCCTCCTTGATAACATCAGCAAGACTCGCCATCAGATCATCAAGGTTTGTGCGGATGTGGGAATCAGACAGAAAGTCGATTTCTTCCTCCGGAAAATCAAGTGACGCCTCAACATAGACCCGCAGAGCAACCAGTTTTTCGACAAGCGCTTTGATTTTCTGGGAGAAAACCCCCTGAAGGGAGCGTAGCGCGCTGCGAGCGGCTTCTGCTGAGCTGCTGTCGATAAGATCAGCAATGGCTTCTGCCTGCAGCAGATCCAGTCTTCCATTAAGAAAAGCGCGCTCTGAAAACTCTCCGGGCCGGGCCAGTCGCCCGCCCTGCGCAAGGACCGCTTTGAGCAAGCTGTCCAGAACCACCGGGCCACCATGTCCCTGCAGCTCAAGGACATCTTCACCAGTAAAGGATCGGGGACCGGGAAAATAGAGTGCCAGGCCCTCATCAAGAACCCGGCCGTCAGCATCGTGGAACGCAAGATAATGGGCATGCCGAGGCCTGAGCTCCCTGTGCAGCACCTGTCTGGCGATGGACGTCACCTGAGAGGCCGGTCCCGACACCCGCACTATCCCGACGCCGCCTCGTCCAGGGGCGGTTGCCAGCGCGACTATAGTGTCGGTGTCCTCTCCTGATAATGCGAAGTCCACGTCGCTACCGTGCTGGTCCACACCCCTCTCCCACAAGCCTGCCTGAAACCTTCCTCGAACGTCGGGCCCGGATTGACATTCCCCAGGCCCGGAACCTTCAACCACCAGCCTCAATTTTCCGCGTAACGTACCATTGTTGGGCAATGGACAGCAGATTGTTGGTCACCCAGTACAGTACCAGTCCTGACGGAAACCACAGGAAAAAGAACGTGAAAACAATCGGCATCATCTTCATTACCCGGGCTTGCGTCGGATCAGGCGGTGCTGGCGACAAGAGTTGCTGCGCAAACATGGAAGCGCCCATCACCAGCGGCAGGATAAAATAGGAATCCATCTGGGACAGATCTTTTATCCAGCCCAGCCAGGGGGCCTGCCGCAACTCTACCGACTCCATCAAAACCCAGTAAAGAGCAATAAAAACGGGCATCTGTATCAACGTAGGAAGACAGCCCCCGACAGGGTTCACCTTTTCTTCCTTGTACAACTTGATCATGGCCTGGGACAAAGCCTGGCGGTCATCGCCATGCCTTTCCTTGAGAGACTGCATCTTGGGTGCAACCTTCCGCATTTTGGCCATGGAGCGGTAGCTGGCAGCGGAAAGCGGGTAGAAAAGGGATTTCACGAGCAACGTCAGTACAACGATACTCCACCCCCAGTTACCGACAACAGAATGCAGGAAGCGCAGCAGAAGGAAGAGCGGCTTGGCAAACCACCACAGGATGCCGTAATCAATGGTCAGATCCAGCCCCTCAGCCAGTCGGGCCAGCTCTTTCTGGTTTTTAGGGCCAATATACAAGGTGGCACCCAAGGTCCCCCTGGCATGTGGAGCCACCGTCAAAGGTTGCTGTATCACCGTCAATATGTGTGTATCACCACTTTCCGTTGTCCGGTAAATATTGTTCTGACTCTGATCAGGAACCCAGGCGGATACAAAATAGTGCTGAACTATGGATGCATAGCCGCCCTTGACTGTTTCGTTCAATCCAGAGCCGGAACCATCGTAGTCGGGAAACTCATCAAAAGGGATTTTCTCGTACTGCTTCTGCTGGGTCCTGACAGCCCCACCCAGGTAGGTATGCATGCCGGAGGTGTTGCTCAGCTCCTGACTGGGATCCACTGAACTATCTCTTTTGAGCTGACCGTAAAAACGGCCCTGCCAGGGCGCAGAGCTGCCATTGTCAACGATATAGCTGACGCCAACGCTGTGCTTTCCCCTGAAAAAAGTGAAGCGCTTTGTGATACCCAGCTCCCCTGATTGCAGATGGAGGTCCACCTCAAGCTGGCCGTTCTCACCCATTGCGTAGGAAGTTTTTTCCACTGTATAAACCGGTCGGGGCTGGCCGGCCTTCTCAGGTCCTGCCGGACCTACAAGCCCGCTGGCGGCAGTAAACACCCGTCTTCCTGGTGCGTTTTCCAGCAGAACAAAAGGCTCTTTGCTTCCTTTTTCGCGGGGAAACCCTGAAAGGGAGGCGTGTACTATGTCGCCCCCTCTGGGATCTATCACCAGCTGCATGGTATCTGTGCTGACACGCACCATGCGCTGGGTTTCCCCGGGTCCGCCCGACAAGGTCTCTGCGGGTATCTCCGCAGAGGTGGAGGAGGCCACATCAGGAACACTGTTATCTTCAGGCGCCCCGGACGGCTGTGAAAACGGCTGCGTTGCCGTGGGCGGGACAGCTGATTTGCTGTAATCCTGATCCCACTGCAAAACCATAAAATAGCCTGCAACAAGAAGGCCCGTAAGAAGAAGAGTACGTTTCAAATCCATCGTGAGTCAGCGGCTGTCAATACGGTCATAGGTACCCGGGTTCGGAACGCCCCCGGCTTGTTTCTGTTTTACTCGAGGCCTGGGGACGAAATCTTCCCCTCCAGCGTGCCACGGATGACAACGCAACAAACGCTTCCCTGTCAGAAAGCATCCCCGACAAAAACCATGAAGAGAAACTGCCTCCCTGGCATAGGCAGAACAGCTGGGATAGAAACGGCAGCATCCAGGAAACAACGGACTGATTCCGTATTGGTAACCCTGTATGAGAAGAAGAGCCAAAGCCCGGGGCACCTTGACCAGAACAGACAGCGCCTGCCTGCAAGCCTCTGCCAACCGGGCAGGACAGAAGTGACTCTGCATGGCCGTCTCTCTGTCAGGATTTTCTGAAGCGATCGGACCTGGATCGCACAAGAGCCCACTGTCTGCCAAGCAGAGTGTGCAGTTGCCTGCTGTCAAGGTCCCCCAGCCCTTTTCGGGCCAGAACTACATAGTCCAGTCCACGAAGGCCTCGCTGGGAGCAGCGAAAGGTCTCACGCACAACCCGCTTGACCCTGTTCCTGGAAACAGCGGTGCGCACGTTTTTCTTGGCTACCACGAGACCAAGCCGGGGAATGCCCAACTGATTGCTGCACGCCAGGATAAGAAGGTTCCGGTCAGAAACCTTTACCTCGGCCGCACCAAAAACCCGGGCATACTCCGCAGACCGCAGCAACCTGAGAGTGCGATCGAAGCCTGACGGCAACTTCTCCCCGGACAGCATGTTCATCAGGCTGCCAGGCACCGGCGTCCCTTGGCGCGACGACGGCTCAGGACAGCCCTGCCACTCTTCACAGCCATACGGGCGCGGAAACCATGATTCCGCTTTCGCTTGATCACACTCGGCTGAAAGGTTCTTTTCATTGCATTTCCACTCTCACAGGGTGCCCCACGAGACTGCTTCCAAAACCGCCCAACAGCAGGCCCGAAAAGGAAACCGGACAAAAATCACACCCTTGGGCATTGAAGGTTTTCCCCGTTCAATTCACAAGGCCAGATGTTCGCTCCCGCTTCGTTTTGCTTTTCGTGCCATCAAGCGCCAATAGCGTACAGACTCATGAGCAGACTCCCACATTCACGCTTCCCAACAAAACATTTGTTGAGGCCAGCGGCTGAGGCGTGGGAGTCAAACAAAAAAATGACTCGCCATTCTATGGAATGGCTTTACCAACGTCAACGAGGAACACGCAAAAAAAAGCAGAACCTCTGCATCCCGGCGGGAATATCGCTGTACTTTCAAGAGAAAACTCAATCAGACACAAACCCCGGAAAGGAAGAGTTCAAATATCTTTCCACAGACTTGCAAAGGTCTGTGGATAAGGTTGTTCCTTACGGATAGAATGAGCGCATTTTCACCACCAACGGATACCATGCGTTCACATGAGCGAAGCTGTCTCTGTGCCGCGCGAGCTCTGGCGCAAATGCTTGGAAACTCTGCAAGATGAACTGCCCCTCCAGCAGTTCAATACTTGGCTGCGCCCGCTCAAAGTCATGGCGGACCAGGACGAGCTGTGTCTCCTTGCACCCAACCGTTTCATTCTTGACTGGGTCAGGGACAAGTACCTGTCCCGCATAGAAGAAATTCTTGTTGACCTGTCATCCGGCCACCCCCCCGCTATTGCACTGGGCGTCAGCAACCGCAGACCCTCCTTTGGTATTCGCTACCCTGGCGCCAACAGGTTGCTCGACCAGGGCAGTGCCACCACCGGGAGTGAGCCGCCCCCCGGCGGCAGCGCAACACAGGACGCGCAACCCCCTTCCCAGAAGCTGACAAACCCCCTGAGAAGCAGGGTGCCTGCTGTCGAGCCAGATGACGTCGAAGTGCCCGCAACGACACGCCAGGACGCGAGCGCCACCCGCGCCAACACAACCGCAGCACCGACTGGGGACTCCCCCCCTTCATCGCCGCACGAAAATACTCCTCCGGACGATGAAGAATACCCAACATACGACACTGACACAGACGTCTCCCCTCAGCCCCAAGCCTCTCGACGCGGCCTTCCACTGCTGCACACCCGCAACAGCAAGCAAGCTGCTGAAAAAGAAGAAAAACCCGAAAAAGAAATCAAACATACTTGCAACCTCAATAGCTCTTTTCTTTTTGAAAACTTTGTTGAGGGGAAATCAAACCAGCTGGCTCTGGCAGCTGCCCAGCAAGTCGTTGACAACCCGGGCTCGGCCTATAATCCCCTCTTTCTCTACGGAGGCGTTGGGCTGGGCAAAACCCACCTGATGCAGGCCGTCGGCAACGAACTGATACGCCGAAGCGGCAACGCCAACATAGTCTATCTGCACTCTGAGCGGTTTGTTGCAGACATGGTCAAAGCACTACAACTCAATGCTATCAACGACTTCAAGCTGTACTACCGCTCTGTTGACGCCCTCCTGATCGACGACATTCAGTTTTTTGCCGGAAAAGAGCGATCGCAGGAGGAATTTTTCCACACATTCAATGCCTTACTGGAAGGCGGGCAGCAAATAATCCTGACCTGTGATCGCTACCCCAAAGAAATAGGCGGACTTGAAGAGCGGCTGAAATCGCGCTTTGGCTGGGGGCTGACTGTCGCAGTCGACCCCCCCGAGCTGGAAACGCGTGTCGCTATATTGATGAGCAAGGCAGAACAGTCCGGAGTTGAGCTCCCGCACGAGTCCGCCTTCTTCATAGCCCAGCGCATACGCTCCAATGTTCGCGAGCTTGAGGGGGCCCTCAAGCGTGTTACAGCCAGTGCTTTTTTTACCGGGCGAAAGATAGACGTGGACCTGATCAGGGAATCCCTCAAAGACCTGCTGGCACTCCAGGAAAGACAGGTCAGCATAGACAACATCCAAAGAATAGTCGCCGAGTACTACAAGATACGAATAGCCGACATTCTCTCAAAAAGACGCAGCCGCTCCGTGGCCAGACCCCGCCAGATAGCCATGGCTCTCTCCAAGGAGCTGACAAGCCACAGCCTCCCCGAAATAGGCGAGGCTTACGGTGGGCGCGACCACACTACAGTGCTGCATGCCTGCCGAAAAGTGCGTCAATTATGCAAGGCAGACGATGAGATCGCCGAAGACCACAAGAACCTTTTGCAATTGCTAACCAACTGAAACTGAAGGCCACCTATGAAATTCATCATAAACAGGGAGACGCTTCTCAAACCTCTGCTTTTGGTCTCCAGCGTCGTAGAGAACAAGCAGACCATGCCAGTACTGTCCAACATCCTTATAAGAGCGGAGGAGGACAGCCTGCACCTGACCGGAAGCGACACCGAAGTTGAGCTGATAGGCCGCATCCCTCTTGACGCCTCTCCGGAAAGCACAGGCATAACAACAGCTCCGGCACGCAAGCTGCTTGATATATGCAAATCCCTGCCAGACAACAGTGAAATACTGTTCAGCACGAAGGATAACCAGAGCCAGATGGCGTGCAGCTCCGGCCGAAGCCGCTTCACTCTTTCCACGCTGCCTGCCGAAACCTTTCCCGTCAGCCAGGAAGAACCGGCCTCTGTCTCATTCTCCATTGCCTCAAACGCTCTTCGACGACTGATAGACAGAACAGGGTTCGCCATGTCCACTCAGGACGTGCGCTATTATCTCAACGGCATGCTGTTTAAAATCAGCGAGCAGACACTGACAGCCGTGGCCACCGACGGTCACAGGTTGGCTGTCAGCTCAGAGATAACAGAAGAAGGCGTCACAGAAGGGAAACAGGTCATTGTTCCTCGCAAAGCTGTTCTCGAGCTGGCTCGCCTTGTTGCCGAAGGCGAAGACAATGTGACCATCACTCTGGGGCAAAACCATATTTGCGCTCACACCGGGCCCTTTAGCTTCACATCAAAGCTGGTTGACGGGAAGTTCCCGGACTACGAACGCGTCATCCCCTACGGCGGCCAAAAATCAATGCTCGCCGACCGCCAAACCCTGCGCCAGGCGCTCTCCAGAGCCGCCATACTGTCGAACGCGAAGCATCGGGGCGTCAACCTTACCCTGGAAAACAACACCATGAAAATGGCTGCCAACAACCCGGAGCAGGAGCAGGCCGAGGACGAAATACCGGTCAACTATGCGGATGCTGAACTAAAGATCAGCTTTAATGTCGACTATTTGAGAGACGTCCTGTCTGTAGCGACAAGCGACACCATTCAAATGATATTTTCCGACTCGTTCAGCAGTGTTCTCATAAAACAACCTGATGACGATCGGTCCACTTACGTTGTAATGCCTATGGGGCGCTGACATTTCCGCATGCAGTCGTGAAGCATATTTACACTACAAGCGCCACAGGCTTTCCCTGTCGGACTTTCACTCTGTCCCTGTCGTCGGCATTGTCAACGAAAACGAGGCATTTCCCGCCTCCTTCACCCCGACAGGGAGCGGCTGCCTTGCGCTCAACACGCATCCAGACAGAGACACGCAGAGCAATCCGGGGAAAGTTTTTGACGGAGAAGGAAAAGGAGTGCAACTGAACAGAGCGACAGCACTCAGACAAAGACAATCAGGGCTGGATGACAGCGCAAGGGACAGCTTGGCGGGCTCCGTCGCACAGCATTTCCCAGCGGCTTATGGCAACAATTTGGACGAGTTGTGCTTTTCACAACAAAGGTCCGTGTTCCACGTGGAACATCGAACTCACTCCCGTTTCTTGTAAAAGAGCTGCGTCTTTGCGCAACAGAACATGCACGCGAAACATCATCGAGGCCTGAAGCGGCAAGACAATGCGCCCGGATGCTATTATGACGCAGCACCATCTGCCCGACACCAGAAGAAAGTCCCTGACACCAAGGCAGCGAGCGCCTCGCAACCACTGCATTCATGGCGAGAGCAACAGCTTCGCTGACATAGAGAATGAAAAAAGCCCAACCAGAGAGCGCATTGCCCTCCCCCGTGCTGCCAGAAAAGCGGAGCGCTCAACAATACCGGATCGAGCTCCACATCCTCATGGAACACAAGAAGAATTCACCACAAACAGTCCAGCAACACGCCAAGAAAACATATCTTTTACCAAAAAGACCAGCAACACGGGCCCAAAGAGCTGTTTTCTTGACTTCATAAGTCTGCACAGGCGCACACGCCTGACAAACGAACCATTCCGCCGAGATTGATGGACAGAATCGAAAACCCACCGGCACACCGAAAAAGCTCTCTGACACCGGCGCACAGAGGATGAGCAACCCGGACGCAAACTCCAGACAGAGTTGAAGCAGATGCAGAATGTTCCACATGGAACAAAAAAGGCGGCACACAAAGCCATACACAGGAGCAGACGACTGCTATTGCCGTGAAATATCAGACAAAGATAGAAAAAAGAAACCAGAAAGCGCATATTGACCCCGAATCACAAGGAACCCGGCGACTATGAGCGAAAACACCTATGACGCATCGAACATCAAGGTGCTCAAAGGGCTGGATGCTGTACGCAAGCGGCCCGGCATGTACATCGGCGACACTGACGATGGCACAGGACTTCACCACATGGTCTTTGAGGTGGTGGATAACTCCATAGATGAGGCACTGGCTGGCCATTGCTCAGCTATAGACGTCATCATACATGCCGACGAATCGATTACCGTGAAGGATGACGGGCGCGGCATTCCTACAGAAATACACGCAGAAGAAGGCGTTTCAGCAGCAGAAGTCATCATGACGGTCCTGCACGCGGGCGGAAAATTTGACGACAACACCTACAAGGTTTCCGGAGGGCTGCACGGTGTCGGCATATCCGTGGTCAACGCCCTGTCGAAAGAGCTACGAATAACAATCCGGCGCCAAGGCAAGGTTTATCAGCAGATATATGACAACGGATGCCCGCGCGAACCTCTGGCTGTTATCGGAGAAACAGAGTCGACGGGAACCGAAATCACGTTCTTGCCATCGGAAAACACATTTTCCAACATCCACTTCAACTATGAAATTCTCGCCAAGCGACTGAGAGAGCTGTCATTCCTCAATTCCGGCGTCTGCATAAACCTGAAAGATGAGCGCAACGAGCGCGACAGCCGCTTCCTGTACGAAGGCGGCCTGAAAGCCTTCGTCGAGTATCTCAATAAAAACAAAATGCCACTGAACGATGTTATCCACTTCAATACGCAGCACGAAGAAGGCGTCGGCGTGGAAATTGCCATGCAATGGAATGACAGTTTTCAGGAAAGCATTTTCTGTTTTACCAACAACATTGCCAACCGCGATGGAGGAACCCACCTGGCAGGTTTTCGCTCAGCTTTGACACGTACGCTCAACAATTACATAGAGTCGGAAAAGCTGCTGAAAAAACAAAAGATAAACACGACGGGAGATGACGCCCGCGAGGGCCTGACCGCCATAGTTTCAGTCAAGGTTCCTGACCCCAAATTTTCATCCCAGACCAAAGACAAGCTGGTTTCTTCCGAAGTCAAAACGGCCGTTGAGCAGGAAATGGGGCGCATGCTCTCTTCCTACCTGCTGGAGAAGCCGCAGCAAGCGCGGAAAGTGATTGACAAGATGCTGGAGGCCGCCCGCGTGCGGGAAGCGGCCCGCAAGGCCCGGGAGATGACCCGCCGCAAAAGCACCCTTGATATAGCGGGACTGCCGGGCAAGCTGGCGGACTGTCAGGAGAAAGACCCGGCTCTGTCGGAGCTTTACATAGTAGAGGGTGACTCTGCCGGCGGTTCTGCCAAACAGGGAAGAGACCGGCGCACTCAAGCCATTCTCCCTTTGAAGGGCAAAATATTGAATGTGGAAAAAGCACGTTTTGACAAGATGCTGTCGTCCCAGGAGGTGGGCACGCTTATAACAGCCCTGGGCTGTGGCGTGGGCAGGGAGGAATTCAATCCAGAAAAGCTGCGTTACCACCAGATTATCATCATGACCGATGCGGACGTCGACGGCGCCCACATCCGCACCTTGCTTCTGACCTTTTTCTTTCGCCAGATGCCTGAACTTATCGAAAAAGGGTATATCTACATAGCTCAGCCTCCTTTGTACAAAATAAAGCGCGGCAAACAGGAATTTTACGTCAAGGACGACGATTCCCTCAGCGAGCACATCACGGCATCGGCCATTGAAAACGCCAGCCTTCATGTCAATGAATCCTCCCCCGGAATTGCCGGCGCCCCGCTGGAGTCTCTGGTGAATGAGCACCGCCGTGTTCAGGCCATTATCGACCGCTTGTCCAACCGTTATCCTCTGGCGGTATTGCAACAGCTAATCCACATGGAACCACTGGATGAGTCGGATCTGAAAGACAAGGGAAAGATGGAGATGTGGCTGGAGGAGCTCAACGCGAAACTGACAAGCAACACCTCGTCAGGACAAAGCACTCACGCAGTTCTCATGGAAGATCGTGAGCACAACAGCTGGTTACCACAAATACACGTCCACATTCACGGAGAGGACAGCATCCACCTGTTCCAGAATGACTTTTTTGCTTCACGCGACTACCACGCCATCAAAACAATGGGAGCCAAACTCAAAAATCTGCTGGACGAAGATGCGCACATAAGGAAGGGCGACAAGACGCAGCCGGTTGCCAGTTTCGACCAGGCTCTGGAGTGGCTGATGAAAGAGTCCACGAAGCGCCACAACATTCAGCGCTACAAGGGACTGGGAGAAATGAACCCGGACCAGCTCTGGGAAACCACCATGGACCCGGTCAACAGACGCATGCTCAAGGTGAGCATAGAGGATGCCGTTGCGGCAGATCAGATCTTCACTACCTTGATGGGAGATGCTGTTGAGCCGCGTCGAGCCTTTATTGAAACCAATGCCCTGAAAGTGATGAATCTGGACATTTAGAGCCGGACCCATTGCCAGGGTCGCAAATTTCTTCCGGACTGCTGTCCGGAAGAACGGCGCGGCCGAGGCCAGAAATCATTGGCGACTGCCCCTGCACTTTCAGAGACAGGGACAGATATAGAGAGGAGCTTTTCGCCCTTCTGCCTTGCCATGCAGACACAGGCTCAAAGGAGCTCCTTTTTATTGACGGCCCAAAAAACATCCACAGCCTGATTTCTCACCCGCACCAACATCGATGTCAGATGGCAAAAGGACAGTACAGGACAAGGCAGGACAGACAAAATGTGCCACCTGTCGTGGAACCCCAGAAAAGGACGGCACCGGCCTCCTGTCCGACATACTCATCGAAACGGCCAGACGGAACCAACCCATGCAGACAGCAGAATCTTTTATCAAAGAGCAGCTCATTGAGGCCCAGAACCTCCTTGAGCGTTTTATAGGTGACGACAACCAGCTGGCGCTCATAGACAAGGCCGCCCAGCAGCTGGCCCTGTCTTTCAAGGCCGGCGGCAAAGTGATGGCCTGCGGAAACGGCGGCTCTCATTGCGATGCCATGCACTTTGCAGAAGAACTCACCGGACGCTACCGCGAAAACAGGCCCGGATACCCGGCTATCGCCATTTCCGACCCCTCGCACATATCCTGTGTCGCCAATGACTTTGGCTATGAACATGTTTTCAGCCGCTACATAGAAGCCGTTGGCCATGCGGGAGATTGGCTGCTGGCCATCAGCACCAGCGGCAACTCCAGCAACATTGTCAAAGCCGTACAGAGCGCGAGGGACAAAGGGATAGGCACTCTTCTGCTGACGGGCAAGGACGGGGGCAAAATGGCGGGGATGGCGGATATAGCAATCCATGTTCCCCATGAAGGCTACGCAGACAGAATCCAGGAAATACACATCAAAATAATCCACATACTCATTGGCAGAATTGAACAGCTGATGGAGGATTCAGACTGAACCTGAACTTCGGCGGGTGGCAGACGGCCGGGCTTGCCCGGTGCTGCCGCCCTCACCGGGAGCGACACAACCGCTGGGAGAGCCCGGAGCAGTCTTTTCCTGCACCCTCAAAGGGCCCGGGTCAGCCTGCTCAGGAGAACGGGAGAGGTGGAGGCGAGGTGTTACATGAACTTCTTGCAACCGCCTGGCCGACAACACTTCTCCCTCCAGCGGCCATAGCCTATTCATTTATTGACGGCCACCAGGTACCTGTACTCGGTCGTGGTTTTCACACTCCCTGGAACCGAAACTGGTTGTTGCGCATATTGACTGCTCAAAAACACCGAACGCATCGAGCCCCCTTGTTGATGCTGATCGCACAATCTCTACGCATGCTCGACCTGCAGCAAATCCTGTTATCGTCTCGAGTTAAACTAATTCAGCTGGCTGACATACGAACGTCTTTTACCTGTTTGCAACGCCGTGTTGGAAATCCGCGCCAGCAGCCAGCCAGACACCAGATCCCATCGAGATAGAAGAATATTTCCCTCTGTAGTGATGCAGGACCCATGATCAGGCAGACAGTCACCCCCGTCGACAGGGATACACTTGAGCTGTTGTTAACGCCAGTTAGAAATGTCCTCCTTTCATCAGTTTGAGGTGTCCGGGGGTGTCCGGGGGTGTCCGGGGGTGTCCGGGGGTGTCCGGGGGTGTCCGGGGGTGTCCGGGGGTGTCCGGGGGTGTCCGGGGGTGTCTGAGGGTGTCTGAGGGTGTCTGAGGGTGTCTGAGGGTGTCTGAGGGTGTCTGAGGGTGTCTGAGGGTGTCTGAGGGTGTCTGAGGGTGTCTGAGGGTGTCTGAGGGTGTCTGAGGGTGTCTGAGAGTGTCTGAGGGCGTCTGAGAGTGTCTGAGAGTGTCTGAGAGTGTCTGAGAGTGTCTGAGAGTGTCTGAGAGTGTCTGAGGGTGTCTGAGGGTGTCTGAGGGTGTCTGAGAGTGTCTGAGGGCGTCTAAGGCCTTATCGTCACACACCATGCGACCAAAGCATCAGATAACAGCGAAAAGGGCCAGTCGACGCCGGGACAGTTGCTCAGTCTGCCCCACTACCTGGCAACGCGGAAGGCAGCAGCCGATATCGGTTGTGTCGGTGAAACCAATGCGTTGGCTGTGGTTACAAAAAACTGACAGCCTACATCACCGCGAAACGGGATAAAAACAGCCAGCGCCCTACACAGTTTCGAGCCCAACCCACCGCACCTACCAGCCCCTGATGATGCCAGTGCCATCAAATGGATGCGCTGGTGCTTGCAAACACAAGAGGAGCGAGAGACTTATAGCCACCCAAATGCACGATAGGCCGAACTTCAAAATTCAGAAGGAGGCGATGAGATATCAGCAGTTTCTGACCCCTGATTTGGAAGCTGTCCCGAAACAATGGAAATTGGTGTGCCTTGCGTCTAATCTACGCCGACATCTAGCCTGAAGGAGATATGCACTGAACGATGCCATGAAAAAGTGGTACGCACAAAAGCCTGAACTCTTCATTTCAAGCCCGCACAATCATCCGTGCACCTGACACATAGTAAGCTGGAAAAAGACATGGAAAAGAACATGTTCTCTGTGAAGTTAAAGTATATAGCTGCCTCCACCCTATTCTCTGTATTGACACTAAAGATCCAAACAGCATCGGCCGATCCTGATGCGGATATCCAATGGGCATTCTCTGGCACTGAATGTCACAAAGAATACGACAACAGTGATTCTACAGATGAGGATAAAGACAAGTTCTTGACATGTATTGATGACTTACGAAAGGAAACCAGTAAGGAATTAAATGAAATTTACCAAAACAAAATGAAAAATGGGTTTTCTGGACCTCATGCAAAAAAGAGTCGTAAAGCACTCAAGGACTCCCAGGAGGCATGGCAACAGTTCAAGAACGCTGATTGTGACAGGATCTCTTTAGTGGTTAGACAATTTGGTACTATCAAGATCCTATTTTGCGATCTGTACCACAGCAAGATACGCATCGCTCAATTAAAGAGTCGCTGATTTGTTCGTTGCAGGAGAGCCTTATAGTCATCAGTGGCTTTCTGCAGATGCTCATCAAAAACAAGTTATTGATCGGAAGGTTAAGGATGCAGCGCAACCTTTCGGCCCCGGAACAGGCGGGCAAGAAAAAGGCCAGTACGAAACCTAACCAGCCCTGAAGTACAGACATACTCTGCTGTCCGACGCCACAAGGCTTCGTTTACCCGACAGCTTTCATCGATTGCCACAACCGTTATGTGCTGAGCCGGGAGCCATCCAGTACATCGGATTCTGACTTCTGTATACAGGCTTTGAATCAGGCTTTTGGCCATGGGCAGCCGGACATATGCAATACAGATCAGGGATACCAGTTCAGCTGTCACGACTTTCGGATCTGTTGCTGGAACGAAAAGTTCGCACATCAGCATGGACAGTAAAGGCGGGTTATGGATAACGTCTTTGCTGAAAGGCTATGACAATCAGCGAAAAACGAACGGCTGTACCATCATGAGTTTCAGGCAGTGGCGGAGCTTCACTCAGGGCTGGAGGAATATTGTCTTTTTTACAACACAGAGCCGTTGCACCAATCGCTCAAAAACCAAACGTCCCGGGCCGTTCACTTTGCCAGGAGCAACCACTACCAGAACTTGACTTGGACTCGAGTGTTTCCTGTCTGGACAATGGGTTCGCCGTAACATAGATTGGTCGATGGCACAAAAAGTGACAGGCATAAAAGCCTTCACTCATCAATCCAACCCCACCAATCATTCGGGGCCTGACATATAGTCAGTGAGCAAATGATATGAAAACGAACATTTTCTCTGTGAAGTCAAAGCGCATAGCTGCCTCCACGGTACTGTCTGTGTTTGCCTTAAGTACCCAAACAGAGTCGTTTGCATTAGGCATCAATACATCGTCGTCCAAACCTGCTGCTGATATTGAATCGACATACTCTGGCACTGTGTGTCACAAACAATATGAAAAGACTCCTGATAAAACCAAATTCCTGGAATGTGCAAAAAACCTGTTAAAAGAAGCCGATAGTGAACTAAATAAGAAATATAAACATACCATGAAGCATGGTTTTGACGGACCTCTTGCACAAGAGAGTCGTAAACTGCTCAGAGCGTCCCAGCGGGCATGGATAAAGTTCAGAGATGCTGATTGCAAAAGGACCGCTGTAGTGGCTGGTGGCACTGCTGATGCCGATCGCACATTTTGCCAGCTGTACCATACAGAGTTACGCACCGCTCAATTAAATGGCTATTAGGTGGCCATGAATGACTCTCAGCGATGAGAATCCATTGACAGACTCATTTTCAAGACCATGAAGAACCACCGCCACTATCCAGAGTGCTTCGAGAGTCAGCAAGTGGCGAGAGCTCGGGTACATGGCCCGGCTTTGTGCAGCTCTGCTACTACGACCACCAGCATTGCAGTCTGAAGCTCCATAGTCCGGGTAATGGGCACCCAGATACTGCGCAGCAGAAGCTGGCCAAACGCCAGTATGTGTGTCGGCAAGCCAGGACTCACCACCCGGAGCTCCAGCCGGTTTACCTTCCACCGGGAATTCCCGGTGGAGGCCTGGCTCGACCCTGAGCGATCTGAATGCGCACAGCGACAGGAGCACGGAAGCTGCACAAATTGAGGCAACACGCCAACACTGCGTATTCTGGCGAACTTGAACAGTCATTCTGTTTTACTTGAACACCCGCCACCCCCAAATCTTGCGACACAGTGCTTTTGTTAACGCCAGTTAGAAATGTCCTCATTTCATCAGTTTGAGGTATCCCGAAAAAACGGCGCTCTGACAGCGCAGCTGGAACTGCAGAAGGAGGCAAAGCCGGGACCGGATCAGATGCATATTGCTGATCATATTTAGTATTTTGCAATGCTTGGTAATTTTTGCCATTAATCTGTTTGTGGCTACTTCGAGCGCCCAACAGCAGCAGGGCTTCATGCAAAAATTTTTTTGGCAAAAACTTGACACGAAAAGCCGGCAGGTGGGTGCGGAGGAGTTCTTTTTTTTGGAGCTGGGTGTTTTTTGGCAGAAGAGGGCGTGCGCTATTGACCAAGTACCCAAAAATGATTACCTTGTGTGCTCTATTGACCAGAGAGGAGGGGCGGTGAAGCAAAGCGAGTTTTGCCGATGGCTGAAATCTCAGGGAGTGGAGGTCAGGCAAGGGACAAACCACCTGAAGCTTTACTTCAAGGGAAGGCAAAGCACCATGCCCCGGCATCCCGGCATCCCGGCATCCCGGCATCCCGGCATCCCGGCAAAGAGATAGGAAAAGGTTTAGAGAAGGCCATTATCAAACAGCTGGGATTAAAGTAACGCCAGCCCCTTACCCAAGGGCTGCTGAATTGCAAAGCAGATCCGGAGCACAATGAACTATCCAGTTGAAATAGAGAAAGACGGTGATGGATTTATCGCCAGGTTCCCCGATGTGCCTGAGGCTCTGACGGGAGGGGCATCAAGAGAAGAAACATTGGTAGAGGCGCAAGGGGCATTGATAACGGCGTTTGAGTTCTACTTTGAAGACCAGCGTCCTATTCCACTGCCATCTGAGATAACGGGAGAGTCGGTTGCCGTGCCGGTCAGCGTGTGGGCCAAGGTTTTGTTACTCAATACCATGCTTGATGCGCAGGTGACACAGTCTGAGCTGGCTCGCCGCATGGGGACCAGAAAGCAGGAGCTGCAACGGGTAATCAACCTGGCACACAGCACAAAGATTGACACCCTGGCCAGAGCCATGAAAGCCCTCGGGAAAAACCTTACAGTTTCGGTTTCCTCGTAAGAGGAGACAAAGCAAAACGAGATGCGACTCCATTAATCCCACCCAAGAGAGTAGAGAGCAGGTGTCGACGACTCTATGCTGTCTGTTTTGTCCATACAAAACAAAAAAAACGGGAGTAGTATGCAGCCATTGGTGGCGCGGAGCGACCTGCCGACCGGGCGGAACCCAGATTGATGATGGTGATTAACTCATGGACATCTCTGAAGCACAGTTTGAAACATTTATATATGTCGGCGAAGGTTCTGGTGCCGACTACGCAGCCGGTTATCGACGCGGCCTGAACCGCCACCGCTATGGCGAGAGGTGCGTATTCTGGCGAACTTGAACATCTGTTCTGGCTGGTTGAACAGTGATTCTGGAAACCACAGAAAGTGTTCAAGAGTTACCAGAATGGTTGTTCAAGTCTTACCAGATTGGGTGTTCAAGTGATGCCAGAATATCCACACACCGGAGAGAGTGCCCTCAGCCAGCCAGAACCCATGCCAGAGGACACAGAAGCCGCAGTACATTCATCATTATGATCTCCATGAATGGAAGCTCTATCAGCAGCTTTTTCGTACCCGGACAACAGGTCGAAGAGCCTCTTTTTTTGTCACCTTCGGGTCATGATGCGCAAATCATTTTCGAACTGTTCTTTCTGACGAGTATTGTGGGCCTGCAGCCACTCCAGTTCGCGTACGGAACGCAGCGCTTTCCTGTGATCAGTCACCCGCTGAAGCAGCTCCCAGCTGTTGTTCAGTTCTTCTGTGTGATGGCCTTGTCCCTGATGCCGCATGGCCCGTTCCTTTTTCCGGCCAAGAAGGCGCGCCGCTATGGAATCAGATGCCAGACTCTCCTGCGAAGCACTGCCCTGACAGAGCTTTTTAAGCCGCCGGTCGTAGCTTTCGACCGGTTCCTCTGTCGCTTTCATCCCGCACACTCTCTTTACTCGCCGGGTTTCATCGCACAACCAGGAGAACACACGACTTTTCAATTTTCGTGTCTTTTCCTGCTCTGCAACAGTGCTGCCGTCCTTCCCTGACCAATCAACCTCAAAAGGTGCCAGCTGCTCTATTCTTTCTCTGGATTCGCGTAAATGGCAGAGACGCTGCCCCATCACCAGGTTGACCACCTTCAGGTTGAGAAGCGTCTTGATTATGGCCTCGCGGCACAGGGTCGCTTTTCCTTCCCGGTAAATTTGTATCAGCTTGAGTCCCGAATACACACCGGTAACGCCCAGCCATAGCGCCAGGGGAGCACCAATAAAAAAGACTGGCCAACTCTTTATGGCACCAGACCAGTAGAGCCCCACCGTAACAAGAGCCACAATGCTTCGCGTATGCAGGCGAGCCTGCCGTACTGTAGAACTCAATTGGCTCATAACCCAGCTCGGGGTGACACGATACCGCGCGTCAGGAGATGACTCCTGAACCTGCCTGGATGGCATTTGTGCTGTTCGCTTGCCCTCCATGGCAGCCGGTGACAGCAAGGCGGCACCCGCCATTTGACCTGAAGATGTTATTGGTTTGCAGTTCATATGTTCGCTCCGCTACCCGTTATTCTGCTACTTGGACAACTGGCAACAGAGAAAAGTTTCCGTCTCTGGATTTACCCTGCAGTTGACATCCTC
>MPMQ01000148.1 GCA_002238585.1 Kistimonas sp. bin40
GAAGCTGCGGCTCCTGCTATCTCTACTGTCTTTCGACAAGCATCCCTGAGCAAATTCAGATCAGTGGGAAAATGCACATCAGTTTTTACGACGAAGGAGTCACAACGGCCTTGAATCGCCTCTTTTTTTTTACCAGTTGATGCCCGGCGTTAACGACGACCGGATTAACCAGGTCAAGTATCTCTGGCGTCAGTAGACTCACATTGTCGCAGACCGTCTGCAGCCGGTAGACGTGTTCATCTAAAGGACCATGACCCAGCATCTGCCGGAGCGTCCCACGTTGGTTGGCCAGCTCCAGAAGGTGCTCATAATCGCAGTTGATGCAAAGACGGAGTGTGCCCAGTACCAACACACGCCAGAGATTCATGCCAGGACGGCCGTTACTGCGATTAACATTCTCCTCAATCGCCTGCTCAAGAATCTGGAAGACAGCCTTCTGCAGTTCAGGAGTGATGTAGATATACTGGAGGGCTCGGAGCAACCGGGGGATGTCATCGCGGGAGCGCTCATTGAAGCGGATCGCAGAGATATCGACTGCACCCAACTGTTTTTGCGGCTCAAATGACTGACGCGTGATGAAAAACCACACATATCTGAAAACTTCGTTGACAATTATGGCCTACAGGCCAGAAACACCAAGGATTTGATGTTTTGGACAGGCACAAATTAAAACTTCGCATAAATCCCAACTGCGTAACCGCTAATGTCAACGCCATCTTCATCCAAATAATTCATATATTCAATGTTGGCTCCCCAATTTCGGAAAAAAGCAATATCAGTTCCTATTCCATAAGAAAAGTCTGACTTAGATCCACCGTATGCAAATCTAGAAGATGTGACATCGACCTGACCTCTTGTATAACCAATAACAAGATAAGGAGAAACATACTCTCCTATTGGTATGCTTCCACGAACATAACCTCCAAAAAACCTACTTAATGATACATTAACGTCTGTAAAACCATCATGACCTTGACTATTAATATAACCATAAACAGAAACAGTATCATAGCCAAGTCCAGTGCCGACGCGCATCTCTGCTGATATATTGTCATGGAATTGATGGCCTAATCTGCCATAGACAGCAATTAATGACGCCGTACCTTTTACTCCTTCTGTTTCTTCTTCTTCTGAAGAAGGAAGGTGTGGAGAAGAAAGGCGTGAGGCATAAGCATTAGCTCCATAATAATAAGGATTCTTAATTTTAGACAGTGCTGTATTTGATATAGAAGCCAAGGTGCCTATTAAAGCGATTTTTAAAAGTAAATTTTGATTGAACATGATTTGTCTCTGTAGTTGATTGCATTATATATACCCAACACCAATACCAATACCAATACCAATACCAATATGACGCTAATTATAATTGGTGTCGGGACATTGCAATCGCACATAGAGAATGTGGAACCCCACCTGTTCGCAAGTCACTGGGAGCTACCCTCTGACTGGTATAAAGTGCTTTTATATTAAACGGGTATCCCGACGTAGACGATACGAGAGGAATCCTCGTGTTCGATTGCACTTGCTACCGTAGTACAATAGCCGAATTTGTCAAATCCTTATAACCCAATTATTTGGACAATCCGTTACTCTTTTACGAAGACAAGGTTGCTGAGACAACAGAATGTCAGGTCCCGGACGATCAAGCGGACTTGAAATGAACAATTCAGGCTTTTCGGCGTACCACTTTTTCATGGCATCGACCGGTGTAGCATGTCCAAGGGCCTTCTGGGGCAAGTGGTGATTATAGAGCCCGGCGTAGCGCAGAAGGGTGGTTTCCATGTCTTGGGAATCATCGAAACAACGGGTCGTCAGAACGTCTGCGATCCGGCCATTGAAGCGCTCGACCATGGCATGTGTTTGCGGGCTACGCGGCTTGGTGAGGCGGTGCTCGATGCCCAGGGCATGGCAGAGTTGATCAAACTTGTGAGCTCCACTGGCAGACTTCTCTTGCGAGCCAAACAGGCGATCAGTGAATTCCTTACCATTTGTCGGTCAACAGCCTATCTTGATCGGGCAGGCCTTGCGCAAGGCTGCCAGGAAAGCTTTGGCGGATAAGGCGGTTTTGTTCTGTCTGACCTGGACGAATACCCAGCGAGTGGCACGATCAATGGCAACGAAAAGATAGCGGTGCCTTTTTTCATCGGCCATCTTCGGTAGGTATTTGACATCGACGTGCAGGAATCCCGGCTCATAGGACTTGAACGGTTTGTAACCCGCTCGGGTTTCGAGCTGGCGAGGC
>MPMQ01000149.1 GCA_002238585.1 Kistimonas sp. bin40
TTCGACGGGAGCACGGTTCTGCCTGCCGTGCCTGTCCTGTCACAGGCACTGGTGTGGAAGTACGGGGACTGGTGGGCGGGCGCAACATAGGTTTGTCCGATGGATGTCGTCAGGGGTTGGAGTCTGGCGTCTGTCTTGCTTATCCGCTCTTGTGACCATCCTGTCATTTTGATCAAGCGTTTTGCTGGTCGCCCTCTTTGGTGACTTGCCTGGTGTCTGGCAACAAGGGACTGACAGGGTTGCGTGCCGGGCCTGTGTGCGCTACCGGTTGTCATGCCTTGTCATGCCTTGTCACGCCAGGATATGGCATCAACTGCCGGGCTTGGTGTGCGCAGGTCACAGCAAGTGCAATCGACTCAAGCTGCTGCTGGTGCGCAACTGTCTGTTTGTGCTGGGGGCGCGCTGTTCGGGTTCAGAGCCAGGAGCGGTTTGCTTTCCCTTGCGTGTCGCTGGGTTGGCCGACCGGGAAGCTGCTGTCCCGGTGGGTGTTGTAAACAGTGCCGTCGGATACCCGGGCTATAACACGACAGTAGATTGCTTTTGGGTTGACGGTGGTGACTCCCGGCAGCGGCAGGGCCGCTGGGACATGAGTAGGAACGGGGGGGCGCTGGTACAGTTTGAGCCTCTGGTGTCCTGTGACCC
Organism: Kistimonas sp. bin40; assembly: GCA_002238585.1. GTDB lineage: Bacteria > Pseudomonadota > Gammaproteobacteria > Pseudomonadales > Endozoicomonadaceae > Sansalvadorimonas. The sequence goes on from MPMQ01000149.1 coordinate 643, forward strand.
TGCTGACAGGGTTCTGGTCCGGGCAGCATGACCGCTTGCCGGTTGCACACCAAGGGCTATGGCGGCTGTCTCTGGCTGGCCACCGGGGCTGGTGTGAGTGCTGGTGCATCAATTTTTGTTCGTGGTCCTGGCAGGAACCGGCGCCAACTGGCGCGCTGGTATGGCGACGCTGGTGCATTTTGAGAGCAAGAAGCTGCAGGAAGCGCCTGTCACAGTCCGGGTAATGACAGACATGGGGTCGCCTTATGCCATGGACATGCAGATGCGTTCCCGCAATGGCTGTGTGTCTGCCTGTCGCGCTGCTGTGGCTCCGGGCGTCGGGATACGCTGATCCCGCATCGGGTAACCGTGTAAGGGAGGTCAAGGTTTTTTGCCCCCGCAAGCGTTGTTCTCTGTTGTGATTTCTCAAGTGGCTCGTGCGATGGTTGGATTGAGTGAAACGTTTTGAGCAGTCCTCGTGCGGACAGATAAAGGGTTTTTCTCCCGAATGGATGCGCAGGTGGCGCGTCAGATTGCCGGATTGTGCGGATGCATGTCGACAACCTTCATAGGGACAGACAAAGGGCTTTTCGCCTGAGTGGGTGCGCCGGTGGTATGTCAGACTGCGGGCTTGTCTGAACCTATGGCGACAGCCTTCCCAGGGGCAGACAAAAGGTTTTTTTTCTGAGTGAATGCGGAAGTGGTCGTCCAGGTGGCTGAGCTTTGCGAACGCATGGTGACAGCCTTCATGCGGACAGACAAAGGGTTTTTCTCCTGAATGAAAAACACGTAGGTGATATGTACGGCCGCTGGCCCCTGTGAACGCATGTCGACAGCTTTTGTGGGGGCAGACAAAGGGGCCGTTGGTGGCATGAAAAGTACGCAGGTGGCGTGACACAGCGCTGGATTGAGCGAACGAGGAGTTGCAGCCTTCAAGTGGACAGCCAAAGGGTTTCTCTCCGGTATGCGTCCTGAGGTGGTTTTTCAGGTAGCTGGGAGCCCTGAACGACCTTGGGCAGTTGTGATAAGGGCAGAGCAGTGGCGCGGCTGTTTTTCGACGGGAGCACGGTCGTGCCTGTCGTGCCTGTTCTGTCACAGGTGCTGATGTGGAAGTACGGGGACTGGTGGGCGGGTGCAACATAGGTTTGTCCGATGGATGTCGTCAGGGGTTGGAGTCTGGAGTCTGTCTTGCTTATCCGCTCTTGTGACCCTCTTGTCATTTTGTTCAAGCGTTTTGCTGGCCGCCCTCTCTGGTGACTTGCCTGGTGTCTGGCTACAAGGGACTGACAGGGTTGCGTGCCGGGCCTGTGTGCGCTACCCGTTGTCACGCCTTGTCATGCCAGGATATGGCATCAATTGCCGGGCTTGGTGTGCGCAGGTCACAGCAAGTGCAGTCGACTCAAGCTGCTGCGGATGCGCAACTGTCTGTTTGAGCTGGGGGCGCGCTGTTGCTGTTCAGAGGCAGCGGCTGGCTTTCCCTTGCGTGTCGCAGGGGTGGCCGACCGGAAATCTGTTATCCCGGTGGGTGGCAGGGTTGTAAACAGTGCCGCCGGATACCCGGGCTATAACACGACAGTAGGTTGCTTTTGGGTTGACGCTGGTGACTCCC
>MPMQ01000150.1 GCA_002238585.1 Kistimonas sp. bin40
ACAGCACAGCGGTGGAGCTCTGGTCTCCCGTCAGGCTCCCGTATGTGCTGCCTTCTGGTGCTGGACTCCCGGGTGTGGAAGCCGTAACACAAGACCGCTCACCGACCGGGCGCGCGGACTGTGCCATCGGTTTTCCTGTTCTATCAGCCTTGTCGGCTGGCCTGTGCTGGGAGGCGTTGCTGTGAGCCACCCCCGTGTATGACAGTTGGTCCATGGTTCGCTGATCACCCGTTTTGCTCACAAAGTCAGACAGCAGGGGCCGGTGAGGGTTTCAGACAGTATCAACTCACTGTGTTACCTGACCCGGAGGCGATGGTCACAGTAGCTGGCAGCAGCCTCGATGCCGTGCCGCAGCCTGGTGGTTTTCACCTTGCAGTTCTTGCTGTTCCGGCTGCTCCGGCTGCTCCGGCTGTTCTGGCTGTTGCGGCTGTTCTTGTGCAGCAGCTCTCTCGCCGGGAACAACCTCTTGTGCCCTGTTACTCCTCTCCTCCTGTGTCTGTGCACGCAGCTGCAGCAAGGTCGGTGGATCCCCGCGCGAGGCTACCAGCAGGGACAGCCCGTCCGGGCTGAGGCCGCTTATGAGGGCCTTGATGGGCATACAGGCTTTTCTTACGAACTGTCCCCGGCTGTCTGGCCCCTGAATGGACAGGCGCCGGTGAGGATCTTGCGTGAGTGTGCAAACCTGTTCACCGAATGGCAGCAGGCGAGCCTGTAGCCAGAAGCGAGCCTGCGGTGTCCGTTTGTGCTCCAGCCTATGCTGCCAGTCACCACCAGCACTCTGGAGCCAGACGTCCAGACGCCACTGGGTTGCCCGTAATAGCGTGCGGCCACTGGGTGACAGCTGCAGGTGTTCGACGAGGTCGTCGGCTGGAATTTGAGGGTCAGGCGGGGTTTCAAGCCGCTGGGTGCACTGCCAGTGACCAAGGGAGTCGCTGTAGCACAGCTGGACCTGGTGCAGGGAGTAGGGGAGCGCCAATTGTCTCCCATCATCGCGAAAACTGATCCTGACAGGGAAGGGTGCACGCAGCTGGCACAGGTACTCAGGGAAACTGCGTTGTTTGGGTATCTGGCATGTTGCATGCAGTGTCCATATGTAAGCCTGTCCGTTGGACAGCACTCCCAAAAGACAGCGGCCGCCTGGACTGAAAGCCAACAATCTTATGGCGGCACGACCATGGTGGAGCAGCAGCACTTGAAGTGCCCATGTCTCCGGCTGGGCTGTCTCCAACCCTTTACGCCAGATGTGTACCTGAGTGACCCAAAAATCAAGGCCCTTGTCGCTCAAGCCCCAGTTCAGCACTACCTGGCATGATCTCTTGTCAGTTGTCTTGCTCCTGGGCTCTTTCTGGTACTTCTGGTAGTTTTCCCCTGTCGCTTTTTCCCATCCGCAGCCGTCTCCTGTGTAGACGGAAAAAAGAATTTGGAAAGCGGGTTTCGGCAGAGAACGGGAAACCAGAGTCACCAGATCGCCGTTGCTCATGGGAAACAAGGCTTCGACTGTGTTGTATGGGGGAAGTCTGCATAGAAGGGTGTGGTGCCAGTGGTGGGTGCCCGGCTCCCTGCGCCAGGCCAGAATATCTTGTCCGTGATTGCTGAACAGTGTCTCCTGTGGAACAGAAGCAAACACGGAACGTGTAAACGGCTCGGCTCCACAGGGATTGAGAGTCTGTTGTTGCCAACAGTCCTTTTCCCAGCCATAGAGTCGCAGAACCGCAGGGCCTTCACCCTGAAGCTGACAGCGCATGGCCAGCCAGCGGCTGCAAGGGCTGAAATCAAAACCTTCCACCGGCGTTGCATCGGGCCAGTCGATGGCAGCCGGGTGCAGGTTGAGTTGGTTGGCCTGGGTCAGATGTTCCGTCAACCCCTGGTGTGCCATGGCCGACAGCAGATCGCAGGCCGCAGGCCCTGCGGCCCGTGGTTGTGTGTCCTGCTGCGCTTGGGCCCGTTCTTGTTCCTGCTGTTGCTGATGCAGATGCATCAGTGCTGGCAAAAGGGGGCTGTTTACGGCTTGAAGAAAGGGGCGGATGCGGCTGCTGAAGCTGCGTCCCAAGCCTGGCTCTGCCTGGCATGACAGGGGAGCGTTTTTTTGCAACCACAGGGCCAGTCGCAAGCGCGGTGCAGGCAGACAGTCATGCCAGTGGCGGCACACCTGGGCGCATTGACTCTGGTCCGGGAACGGCAGGTAGCTGCATATCTTTTCCAGCACCA